>CAVFMC010000026.1:3508-11159 GCA_963623565.1 Bacteroidaceae bacterium
GGTTTCGATCGCCTGACGCAAATCCCGCATTAAGCGCTGATAAAAAAAGAGATTGTGAATGGTGTTTAAACGTTTGCCTAGTAACTCCCCGCAGCGATCCAGATGATGCAAGTAAGCTAGACTATAATGTTGACAAGTATAGCAATGACAGGTCGGATCCAGCACGCCAGTATGGTTGCGATAACGCTGCTGACGTAGCCGCACCACCCCGCGCGAGGTAAATAGATAACCGTTACGGGCGTTACGCATCGGCATCACGCAATCAAACATATCCACTCCGCGCCGCACCCCTTCAACTAGGTCTTCCGGGCGCCCTACTCCCATTAAGTAGCGTGGCTTGTCCGCAGGCATATAGCTGGCCAGCATAGTTAAAATATTCAGCATCTCTGCCTTGGGCTCGCCCACCGCTAGTCCGCCAATGCCAAAGCCATCGAAATCCAGCGCACACAGGGCGTCGACGCTGCGCTGCCGCAGATCCGGATAGATACTACCCTGAACAATGCCGAACAACGCTTTACGATAACCCTTCTGCTGGCTAATAGCTTGATGGGCGATTTGACAGCGTTTAGCCCACTGCAGTGTTAGCTCCAGCGATTGGGTAGCCGCGCTGTAGCTAATCGGATAAGGCATACACTCATCTAACACCATAGCAATCTCAGAATTGAGACTGCACTGCACTTGCATAGAGATCTCGGGCGAAAGAAAATGGCGACTGCCATCAATGGGCGAACGAAACCAGGTACCTTCCGATTTTAAAGGACTACGCAATTCGGCTAAACTAAAAACCTGGAAGCCGCCAGAATCAGTTAAAATCGGGCGATCCCAATTAATAAAACGGTGCAGACCACCAAACTGTTCAATCAGCTCACAGCCGGGCCGCAGCATCAGATGGAAAGTATTACCCAGGATAATTTCGGCACCTAACGCCTTCAGCTCCTCCGGGGTGACCGCTTTAACGCTACCTACGGTGCCCACTGGCATGAAGACTGGAGTGTTCACTATCGCCCCGGAGGGAAAAAGCAACCGACCGCGACGGGCCAGCCCATCCTGTTTGAGTAGTTCAAAACGCACGGCTCATACCTGTAATATTTATGATGAGTGCAATGTCTAACATCTGGCTAGCGCTACTTATTTTTCCTGGGCATGCTGCTGCACTAGCCGAATCAGAAAAGCTAGCATTCCTCGCAAACAGATCGCTTCGCCTCCTTTGGGCCGTCCGGCGCTACTATAAACATTATCCCCATTAAAATCCAGATGCATCCAGGCACAATCCTGCACGAACTGCTGTAAAAATAGTGCCGCGGTAATAGCCCCGCCGGAAATACCGCTGTCATGAGTAGTATTACTAAGATCGGCCAGCTCCGCTTTAATAAAGCGCGCATAAGGCTGATAGAGAGGTAGCTGCCAAACCGGTTCCTGCGCCGCGGTCATGCATTGTACCAGCTGAGTCGCCAGCTGATCATTATTACTAAATAGCGCCGCCATATCCATGCCCAGCGCCACTCGAGCCGCGCCAGTCAGGGTAGCAAAATCGATCACCAGATCCGGCTGCTGTTCCACCGCATAGCTTAAGGCGTCAGCTAAAATCAATCGCCCCTCGGCGTCAGTGTTACCCACTTCCACATTTAGGCCACTACGGGTATGAATGATATCTCGCACTTTCATGGCGCTTCCGGAGGGTAAATTTTCCACCGCCGGAATCAGTACCCAGAGTTGAATTGGCAGTTGTAGCGCCATAATGATCTGTGCCAACCCCATGGCATGGGCTGCCCCTGCCATATCTTTTTTCATTTGGAACATACTGGAACTACCTTTTAGATCTAGCCCGCCGGCGTCAAAACAGACCCCTTTGCCCACCAGGACTAATCGAAAATCCCGAGCGTAATCACTCTCCCGATGCCAATTGATTTCAATCAGGCAGGGCGCTCGGTCGCTACCTCGTCCGACCATCGCTACCGCTGGAAACTCTTGCGTCAATTGCGCACCGGTAATCACCTGGCAGTTGGCGGTAAAGCGGTCAGCCAGCTGCTGTGCTTGGACCGCCAGTTGCTCGGGATAGAGCGCTTCACAGGGTTGATTAATGAGATCCCGTACCCAAAAACTACCAGCCAGCAGCGCCTGCCAACGCTGTCGATCAGCCGACACTATCCCAGCCGGAAAAACTAGCTGAGCCCGTCGCGCTAATTCCTGCCGTCGCGTTGCGCCTAAATAATCATCAAAAACATAGCCGCCTAACCCCCAACCTAAAGCAAAGGCCGCTAATTGGGCGCTACTCCAACCGGTTTCTAGCAGATAATAGCTCCCCTGGGGCAATTTGGCAGCTAACTCCCCCACCGCCAGATAATCCTGTTCATTTGCCAGTAGCTGCACCACCAGCTGCCGCTGTCCTGCTGTGTCCAGCAGCAGCGCATAATGACCGGCTCGCGGCTGAAAATCAAGACTACAGAGTTGGTTTTGAATTGTTATTGATTGCTGACTACGCCACTGCTTCCAATCGCTTGCTAATAACAGTTGAATCGGGCAGGCAGTCATTGCAGCCGTTACTGATTGTTCTGGTTGTGATTGTGGCTCGCTATCGATAAATAATTGGGTATATTTCATGTTTAATTTACCTACATTCTATTTATTTATGCTCATTACGCTCTTTTTATCTCTAGCGTGTATACTAGCCCATCCTGGTCAGCTTGTCTACTTATTCACAAGTATTATTTGGCGCCAGCAGTGCATCACCCACCTGCACCGGTAGCGGATGCTCCGCGCTAAGATTGTGGATGTCGACCGCTCGCTTCAAACACCAACGCCAAGTACCCGGCGGCAACAGCAGCACCACACTAGAACCAAAATTAAAGCGGCCTAATTCCTCGCCCCGACGAAAATAGAGCGGCTGACCAGGATCTAAATATTGATTATGCGCAGTAATTTTACCTTGCCAAATCAGCTCGATACTACCCACCAGTGCCGCCCCCACCAAAACTACAATGATCGGCCCCCAGGGAGTAACATAATCTAGCACCACCCGCTCATTTTGTGCCAGTAGGTCCACGATCCGGCGATGGCGCAGCGGATGCACGGAATAAAAAGCGCCGGGCAGATAAGTAAGACCAGTTACCTGGCCCTCGGCCGGACAATGAATGCGGTGATAATTATGGGGCGACAGGTAGAAGAGCAAGAACTTACCGCCATGGTACTCGGTAATCTGCGTCCGCTGCAAGAGTTGCGGTAGGGTAAAACGGCGCCCTTTGACCGCTACTACCAGTTGCTCGGTAATCTGTCCAACGCCATAGAGCATCCCGTCCACCGGAGAACTAAGTACTGCTGGATCACGGGGCTGCACCCGCGCTCCCTGTCGCAACGCCCGGGTAAAAAAACTATTTAGATTGGGATAACTAGCTAGCTGCGGCTGGCGACACTCCGAAAGCGCAATCTGATACTGCTTAATAAAAATGCGAATCAGCAGGTTTTTCCACCAGCGGCAATCACAGCACGCAATGATGGCGGCCATTTGATTTAACCATCTACTGGTTCTTAGGTAAATCGATTGGAACAATAGCAATGCCTCGTAATAATTTAAATTGGAAGGGATTAAATTTCTGCCAGTGCCGCAACGAAAAACGCCAAGAAGGCAGCTGACCATCGTGATCAGTGTTATCATTTACATTTGCCCGACTAGTGGCAGTAACATCCGTCAAGGTAAAAAGTAGATCCATATGCTGCTGATCGATCTGGCGTAGCTGAGCCTGTTCCAATAGCCGAAACCAGGCCCAACTACCGGATAATTTACTATGCACCCAACGACCATCGGCGGTTTGATAAGCTATTTCTACCTGCCCAGGCTGTGGTCCGGGCCAACAGAGTTGTTGCAAAGCGGGCTCAGCAGCATCAACTAATTGACCATCGAGATGCAGCTGTAGCCCCGGGGTAACTGCTGGTTTAGTCGATGGCTGTTGCGCGATCAGATAAAAGGTAATTTTCAAAGGCTCAGGGGATGAATCAACCAGGTGGTGTGGATCGGACGACGCAGGCTGCGGATGCGAGACTTTAGCTTGCTGGTAGGCATTATCTCCAGTCAGGATGGTGCTCATCGCCGTAGTGCCATAAAAAGCTTGGGTCAGTAAATCCGACCGAATAACCGCTTCTAAAATCTCTAACGGAAATTGGCGCGTCCCGGGTAGAGGCAGCCAGGTAGGCAGACCATTTTGATAGCCACAAAAGGGCGCCACCCAACTGCGATAAAACTGGCGTAAACGGCCTTGCGTGGCGAAAAACTGCGCAAAATCCGTCAGACTAGCTTCTGGCTGCTGCGGATCAGAGCTAAAAGGATAGCGGGACGCTAATTTGGTTTGATAAAAAGGCACAATCTGATGGTTCCACACTGTGATCATTTCTGTATAAATATTATTAATTAGCGCCTGCAGTAAATCCAGCTGCCATAACGGGAGCAGCTCACGCGCTGCCCCGGCATCGAGTTGTGTTGCATCGGTTTGCGCCAGTAGCGCAGCTAGCGGCACTAAAGGAGCCGGCGGCGTGATACGCTGTAAGACAGCGGGCTGCCTAAGCCAATTACTCAGCGTCTCGATGCGATAGCTGGCAGAATTCTGCAATAACGCTAAATTCTGCTGTAGCTGCTGACGGAGCGCTGCTTCGGGCGCTAATAGGGGACTAATTTGCGCCCACCATAAGTTAAATTGTTGCAACCAGGTATCTAAATTGGTATTGGCGGTCTGTCGTTGTTGCGCGAACGCTATCCACCGCTGCGTCTGCGGTAGCGGTTTATATCCGCGTCGATGTAAATACCAAGCTAAATAATAAGTTAGCGGCGGTTGATTGAGCATCGCTGGCGATAGTCGTGCTTGCACCAGATGGAGAGTGCTGGGGCGCTGGATTTTCGGCAATAAACTCTGCATGAGACTGGGCAAAGTAAACTGATGCGGTAGTTTTTGATGATCCAATTCCCCTAGTAGAATTAACGTTAATCGGGTAGTCGCGGGTAATTGTTGCAGCAGATGAGTAGCCTGCGTAATTAAGGAGCGATCAGGTGCTAATGGTGTATCCGGTTGATCGTACGAGCTCTCTAACTTTTGAACAGCAGTAAAAGCAGTCTGCAAATAATGATGCAGCCACCGATCCTGTCGCCGTGCTACACCAACTAGCATTAAATAGGCTTTAAATTGATTAAAAAGCGGCCAAGCGTCGCCGAAATGCAGTGTAGGAGCCTGACTAGTTGTGGATGAAATTAGCTCAGCAAGCTGTTGACGAAGCTGATCGGATAATCGCTGGGCGATAGCCCGTTCCCTTTGCGTGGCTGCTCGGCGTTGCTGCTGTTGTTGCAAGAGGTGATTAACATTAAACGCGGACCAACGGGGCACGCTGCTACTTAGCTGCAAAAGTTGAGTTATGGGTAGCTGAGTTAAAAGTTGGCGATTGTACATAAAACTCACGCCTAGCCAGCTAGCTACTGTCAGCGTACCGACTATAAGTAGCAGGATAGCCAGGGTCGAAATCCAACCGTGTTGGAACGACGGCTGGTCATATTGCTGATCGAGTTGCCGGAACAACTCGGTAAGAAAATATGGCTGATTAGTAGGCGGCGCCTGGATAGCCGCTTGATATATTAACGGCGCAGTAGAAGCCGCGCCACAATGCGCAGGATCCAGGCATTGTGGATCCTGCTGGCAACTACTAACCCAAAACAAACCACGCAGCGTAATCTGCGCGCCGTAAGGAATTTTGCTTAATACGTTGACTAACGGTTGACGTAACTGCGCAAATTCTTTAGGAAACAACTGCCTCGAATCATACTGCTGGAGCTGAGTCACCAGACGCGTGAATTTCTGCTCAAATTCTAAGATTAGATTGTTCGGCTGCGGCTGTTCGAATAGAATGCCGAACGGTTGTTGTGGGTTACAGGATGGGCGTTCTGAATCATGATCTAGCGAACCAAAATATTTATTAAAACCCAGTAGATAGTCGCACTTGGTAATCATAATCCGCAGCTGCAGTTGATTAGTGCAACTAGCTAGTTCATAAACCCGGCAACGTAGCGACTCTAAGACTTCGGCTAAACTCTGGCCAAAGGGCGCCGGCGACCTGGTTAAAAGGGTAGGCAGATCGATCACCAGCAGCGCCTCCCGCAGCATTCGTTTGCCAAAATGGCGACGCAATAAACGGACAAAACCCAACCAGACCGTGCTACTTTGTGCGCTACTCCACTCCGGATGTGCATAAACTCCCGCGGTATCGATAAATAGCGTATGATGACTAAACCAAAAGTCACAGCTTTTGGTAGTAGTGATCAGCGTTTCTGATTCTAGTTCTGGCTGGGCCAGCAGTTGGTCGCTACCATTAATCATCTTAAGCCCGGAATGCGCCAGTAGCGTGCTTTTACCAAAACGCGCCGGCCCTAAAACTAAACAGATCGCTTGCAGCTGAATATGGTATTGAGGATGGTTTTTAATAAAATTTTTGGCAGCGATAACCTGCTCGGCTAACAGCTTAAGTTCCTGTTGCTGATAGAGCTGTTGCAGCGGCGAGCCAGAGGTCATATGCTCTATTGTATATTGATTATATGGTTAATTAGTTAATTATGAACCGGCAGCGACTACCATAGCAACTGGCTCTGTTCCCACAGCAAACTGCTAAAGACGAGATATAAAACCACTAATAGCAGGAACGCCACTGCTAGACAACTGTAAAACAGGCTCCAATTACTGCAATATCTATCGATTAGCGTTGGACGCTGATGACACTGGTTCCTCTCATCATTAGTATTTAGCTGATTTTGTTCTAATAACTGCATGCCAGCGTATCTGCTTTTTATACCTTTTATATTAGGTTAATTTATGCTGCTCTAATTTTTTCCGTAGCGTACCACGACTAAGTCCTAAAATCTTAGCCGCCTGACTCTGATTGCGATGGGTATGCTCCATCACCGCGTGTAACAGTGGTCGTTCCACCTCGCTTATTACCAGTTGATATACATCGGTTACGCCACTATCTTCCAGCTGTTTTAAAAACTGCTTAGTTTCATCATAGACACAGCAACTAATATTTGATTTCAGAGAACACGCCATAAATTTTTATTGTTTAATATAGAAATTAACAATCCTGCAGTAATCATGCTAATAAATCAAATCATAAGTTTTCTAGTAAATTAGATGAGAATTACATACCGAGAGTCGGGATCGAACCGACACGGTGTCACCACCACCAAATTTTGAGTCTGGCGCGTCTACCAGTTCCGCCATCTCGGCTAACCTTTATAGCTTATAACGATCATGTCTAAAAATCAAGAGCTATTCCCTATGTCCAACCCAATAGCCGGACAAGCGCCGTAAGGCTGTGCAACCGCTGATTATCCACTAAAAACCGCCGTCCCACACCCGCCCGCCGACCCGCTTCGAGATCAGTAAGCCGATCGCCAATGATAATGGAATGCGCTAGATCTAATTGATGTTGCTGCGCTGCCAAAAGCAGCAACCCGGGATTGGGTTTACGATAGAAAGAGGCGTAGCGCCAGGCGGATGGGCTAGTCGCTGTCTGGACCGACGCCCAACTAGAAGCGCTATACCCTGCCAGCTCACCATCCGGCAAATCGACTATGTAATCTGCCTCATAATCCGGATGAAAGGTACTTACATATTCAGCGTCCAGT
>CAVFMC010000027.1:0-10627 GCA_963623565.1 Bacteroidaceae bacterium
GCGGAAATGGTGGAAACTAGCGATCAATGGATTGTCGAACGAACCGGCATTCATCGTCGACATCTAGCGGGCGAGCAGGATACCGTGCTCAGCATGGCGATTGCTGCCGTGCAGCGTTGTCTAACAGCCGCCAAGGCATCGGAGTCGCCAGCCTCGACAGCTATCATGGCAGAACCGTCATCATTATCATCATCACCAGCCCCCTTCCCTAACTCCCTGCTAGACCAGATTGATCTTATCATCGTAGCTACTTGTAGCGCCGAAGCACTTTTTCCTAGCGTGGCTTGTGGGGTGCAGTACGCACTTGGGCTCCATACTCGAGCGATACCAGCTCTGGATATTAACGCGGCTTGCGCCGGATTTGTCTATGCTTTGGACCTGGCCGATCAATATATTCGTAATGGACGAGCCCGTGCGGCACTAGTGATTGGGGCGGATCGCATGAGTAACATGGTGGATTGGCAGGATCGCTCTACATGCGTGCTGTTTGCCGATGGCGCTGCTGCAGCTCTCCTAGTGGCCTCGCCGCAGCCGGGGGTAATCAAAACTATTTTACATGCCGATGGCCAATACGCAGAGCTATTATATACCAACTGGCGCCCATTTACCCCTATTACCATGCAGGGACAGGTCGTCTTTAAGATTGCGGTAAATAAATTAAGTGAAAGTTTGGAGCAGCTACTAGACCAGACTGGCGTGACCAAGCAAGAACTTAGTTGGCTAGTGCCTCATCAAGCTAACGTCAGGATTATCGAAGCGGTAGCCAAACGAGTCGGTATCCCGCTAGATAAAATTATTCTCACTCTAGCTGATCAGGGCAACACTTCCGCTGCTTCGGTGCCCTTAGCATTGGATTATGGAATTCGGAATGGGAAAATAAAACGCGGTGATCTGCTGCTCTTAGACGCTTTTGGCGGTGGTTTAACTTGGGGAGCATCATTAATTAAGTATTAAACTATTGGCAGGAAAACTTGAATGATAACCAAAAATAATGAACATACAGTTCATACGCAACCGGGACACAATTCTGCAACTAAAATCGCCGTAGTTTTTCCTGGGCAGGGTTCGCAAGCGGTAGGCATGTTACAAGATTTTTATCAAAACTATGCTATTTTTCGGGATTATATGGCACAAGCCAGCGAGATTCTGGGTTACGATCTCTGGTCCCTAATTCAAACCGATGGCGAGCGACTCAATCAAACCCGTTTTACCCAACCGGCACTGTTGGCCTGCGAGATAGCGATTTGGGCAGTGGCGCAGCAGCTAGGGGTAACAACGATAGCGTCCGGCATTACTCATACCAGCAATATCACTAATGTCGACGGCTTAGCAGGCCATAGTTTGGGCGAATATAGCGCCTTGGTGGCAGGCGGTGTACTGACTTTTGCAGATGCGTTGCGACTAGTGGCGCTGCGAGGGCAATGGATGCAGGAAGCCAGCTTAGCACCCACCGGGATGGTGGTGCTGGTTGGTTTAGATGAAACTGCCGCCCAGCAAGTCTGTGCATTATGCGGTAGTGGGAGCACGCCGACGGACCCACAGGATCCCCATTATTTAACTTTGGCCAATTGTAATTCGCACCAGCAGTTTGTGCTTTCCGGTTACTTGGCCGCCTGTGAGCAGGCTATAACCCATGCTAAAGCCTTAGGTGCTAAAATTGCTAAACTACTCCCCGTTAGCGTGGCATCCCATTCAGCGCTAATGCAACCAGCGGCGGAGCGGCTAGCCCAGGAGTTTGGCCAAGTGACTTTTAATCCGCCGCAGTTACCGATCTATCGGGATATAGATGGCACGTTGCATCAGGATCCGGCGGCTATCCCAATTGCTTTAGCCCAGCAGACCGTGAGTGGCGTGCAATGGATTCGGATTATCGAAAATATGCTGCAAGATGGAGTAACTAAAATCTGTGAATGTGGACCCAAAAACGTGCTTACCGGGTTAAATCGGCGGATTATCGCCACTTGGCAAGCAAAATTAGCAACAGGCAGGTCGGCAGCAGCGGCACAAACAGAGATTATAGTGGAGAGCTGGGATAGCTGCGAACATCTCCGAGCGAGTTTGCAAGTTTAATGCGACGACATATTTTAATAGCATAAATTAAAAAGCTTATATAACAATTTCGATAAGAAACAGGGATCATCTAGCATGTCTGATTATCCGGTTAATTTACCTAAAACTCATTTTGCTATGCGGGCGCAACTGCCCCAGAATGAGCCAAAATGGCTAACTTTTTGGCAAGAACGGCAGCAGCGTAAACAGCAAGCGACATACGGCGTCAATAAAGATAATGATACTGATAATAGCTTAAGTTTTATATTGCATGATGGACCACCCTACGCCAACGGTAATATTCATATCGGCCACGCTTTTAATAAGATTGTTAAAGATCTGATCAATAAAGCGCAGGCGCTGGAGGGCTGCCGGTTGCGCTTTATTCCGGGTTGGGATTGCCATGGGCTACCTATTGAGTTGCAGGTAGAGAAACAGCTGGGCCGGGTAGGAAAAACAGTTTCCGCCTCCCAGTTTATTGAGGCCTGTAAACAATATGCCCAGGGGCAGATTAATTTGCAGCGCGCCTCTTTTCAGCGGCTAGGGATTTTTGCGGACTGGCAACATCCCTATATTACTATGGATCATCAATTTGAAGCGCTGGTAGCCCGGGCATTAACTGAAGCATTGGAACAGGGCTATCTAGTTCGGGGTTATAAACCGGTCTATTGGTGTAGCCGTTGCGGTTCGGCGCTGGCGGAAGCGGAAGTGGAGTATCGCAATAAGCAATCTTTAGCAATCGATGTGGCTTTTACGATGCACGAACCGGAGCGTTTAGGGCTAGAGCAGCTAATCGTGCCTATCTGGACTACCACCCCATGGACCTTGCCCGCAAATCAGGCGGTAGCGGTTAATCCTAATTTTAGTTATCTGGTGGTGCGCTGTTTAGCTGATCTAGACGGCGATAATAACAATTCGCCGATTAAACGGGGTGAACAGCTGCTGGTGGCCAAAGGGCTAGCGACTACGGTGCTAGCACGTTACGGAATTAGTGCTGGTGATGATAGTAAGAGCGACAAGGGTACGCACTATGAGATCATCCAGGAATTAACCGGCGACCAATTAGAAGGCCTGCGACTGCAACATCCATTAGAAAATCGGACAGTACCAATTATTCTAGGTGAACACGTCACTCAGGAGATGGGTACTGGCGCAGTGCATACCGCCCCCGCGCATGGAGCGGATGACTATCAGGCAGGACTGCATTACCAGCTGCCGATTGCTACACCGGTGAGATCGGATGGTAAATTTAGTTTTCCGGCCCAGTCAACGGATTTAACTACCGTTGGAGACTTGGTCGTACTAGATGGCCTGCAGATTCAGGAGGCAGAAACCGTCATTGTCGAGCTACTGCAGCGTCACGGTAAACTGCTAGCTCAGCAGCGTATCGAGCATAGCTACCCGCATTGTTGGCGCCACAAAACCCCGCTAATTTTTCGCGCTACCGCCCAATGGTTTATCAGTATGGACAAGATTAATCCAGCCCGTGGCAAATCGCTACGGCAAGAGGCACTGGAAAGCTTAAACCAGATTACCTGGCTACCAGCAAGCGGCGAAAATAGCATGCGTCGGATGATCGAACAGCGACCGGATTGGTGTATTTCGCGGCAGCGGGTATACGGCAGCCCGATTCCGCTTTTGATTCATAAAACCAGTCAACAGATTCACCCGCGAATGGCAGGACTACTAAGAAAATGGATCATCCCCGGGATCGCCCAACAGGGAATCATGTATTGGCAGCAGCTGCAGGCAGCGGATTTTTTACGGGAGCATGATCCCGACGCGTCCGCTACCAATGCAGATGAATATCTAAAAGTTACCGATACCCTAGATGTTTGGTTTGATTCGGGTGCTAGCCATTACGCTGTGTTACAGCATGGCGCCATCGCCCTACCCTTTCCGGCGGATCTCTATCTAGAAGGGATGGATCAATATCGCGGTTGGTTTCAATCTTCGCTCTTAATCTCTTTAATGCTCAACGGACGTCCTCCCTATAAGCGGGTACTGGCCCATGGCTTTACCGTGGATGCCCAGGGTCATAAAATGTCTAAATCGCTAGGCAACGTGATCGATCCGCAGACTATCGTGCAGCGTTATGGGGCAGATGTTTTGCGTTTATGGGCGGCCAACAGTTACCTTTATGACGATGTAGCGATTTCCCAGGAAATTTTAGACCGTACGGTAGATCATTATCGGCTGATGCGTAACAGTTTACGTTTCTTATTGGGTAATTTGAACGGTTTTAAGCGAGAACAGCTACTGACTGGACCGGAACTATTGCCTCTGGACCGTTACGCGCTTTGGATGACCGTAGCGCTGGTCCAGCAAAGCCGCAAGCAGCTAGCTAATTACCAATATTACACCATCGGCGCTGCGCTACATAAATTTTTAACTAATTTTTTAAGCGGTTTTTATTTTAGCGCGATTAAAGATCGACTCTACACTATGCAGCCGACTAGTCCCGGTCGCCTTTCCGCGCAGAGCACCCTCTTTTATTTAGCGGAGCTGTTAATCGCCCTGCTCTCACCGATGATTAGTTTTACCGCAGAGGAAGCGTGGCAGGAGCTGCGACAGCTGGACCCTAGTTTTCAACTCCCGACCTCTATTTTTGACCTGCGGTGGATTGATCTACAGGAGATCTTTACGGTCCAATTGCAACCACAACTAGGCGATCCAACCGCTACGCAATGGCAACTATTATTAAAATGCCGTGAAGCAGTGAATCAAGTGCTAGAGACGCTGCGTGCGCAGGGAGTGATCGGTTCTAGTTTAGAGGCACAAGTTACCCTTGCTATTGTGAATAACGATAATCCTGGTGCTCGTGATCTACAGCAGCTTTTGCATCATTGGCAGGACGAACTGCGTTGGCTGTTTATCGTGTCGGAAGTAGTCGTTCTAGACCGACCATCGCAGCTAGATACTTTTGTACAGGCTCAATTAACCGAGCAAATGACTATCGCCATTGCTGCCCAAGCCTTGACCAGCGCTAAATGTGAACGCTGCTGGCATCATAAGGCAGAGGTGGGCACAAACGCCACACATCCTACCTTATGTCAACGCTGCATCGATAACTTGTGGGGAACGGGCGAAAGCCGGCGGTTAGCTTAGCCAACTACTCTAGAGCAACTAGTTAGATCGGTGATGCTGCGGTGATGTTAAATATAGATCATTATCTGCGGTGGTAATGGTATAGCTTACATCCGCCAGCTCGGAGACGGTTAACGCACTGCACTGCTATAGCTCGAGGTAACAGCGGGTCGTGGCATCCACTAACAGCACGCCATCTCCAACACTGAGGTCGGCAACGGTGGCATGGGCGATATTCAGTACAGGTCTACCGACCGTTGAATCTGCAAACTTTTACCGTCGTGCCGCAGGAGCTTAAAACTTGGACCATTTTAAAAAGTGCACCAACATTTACACCTCTATTCCTATCCATTAAAACTAAAATCCAACGGTGATCGGATCTCAGCGCCCTCCTTTTAGAAGGAATTAGCGTCTAACAACTGCTGATCAAGCCAGTTAATAACGGTCTGTGCTACTTTATCGGCAGTAAAGCCAAAGTAGTCAAAAAGCTGGGCAGCCGGGGCTGAATAACCAAACTGCTGTAGATTGATGACTAGCCCAGCACTCTGCCGGGTCGCAACTAGCTGGTGCCACTCGAGTCCCACCGCGGCTTCAATAGCTACCCGATAAACGTAGCGGCCAGGAAGTACGCTCTCCTGATACGCTACGCTCTGTTGTTGAAAGAACTCGAGACAAGGAACGCTTACTACCCGTAGCTGCAGCCTGCGTTGCTTGGCGACGTACGCAGCTACTATTAATTTGGCCGCCTGATAAGCTACTGGCAGCTCGGAACCGGTGGCTATTATTATTAATGTTATTATGTTAGCCGGCGTCGCATCAGTTGTATCCGCGGAAACGGTCATCGGCGTAGCCCCCTCCCAGAGCAGATAACCTCCTAGCTGATCAGCTATAACTTCCACGCCACTTTCGTTCTGCCAGCGAGCAACTTCGCTAGGCAGCGGTGCGACACTCTGTCGCGATAGCAGGATCGCGGTCGGCCCCTCGCGGCGCTCTAGCGCCCGAGTCCAAGCCACCGCCGTTTCCAGTGCGCTAGCCGGACGCCACACCGCTAAATTAGGCATTGCCCGCAGCATGGTAAGTTGTTCAACCGGCTGATGGGTAGGACCATCTTCCCCCACCCCGATCGAATCATGGGTCAGTAGATAAATTACCCGAATCCCCATCAACGCCGCCATTCGGATCGCTGCCACCCCATAGCCAACAAAAGTTAAATAAGTCCCGCCAAAGGGAATAAAACCGCCATGTAACGCCAAGCCGTTCATGATCGCTAGCATACCAAATTCCCGTACCCCATAATGGAGATAATTACCAGCCGGCTGGCGTGCGCTAAGAGCCACGCTATGCACGGTGGCAGTAAGATTGGAACCAGTTAAATCCGCCGAGCCACCCAATAATTCAGGTAAACACTGCTGGTACTGCGCTAGCACCTGCTGCGAAAAATGGCGGGTGGATTTGGCCTGCTGCCCGGTCGCTACTTGCGCTGCCGCTTGCTCTAGCACCGCTCGTACCTGTTGTGACCAGCGACTGGGTAAATCACCCCGCCAGCGTCGCTGCAGTTCGGCGGCTAGCGCCGGGAACTGCCGTTGATAATCCTGAAACTGCTGCAGCCAACGCGCTCGCACTGCCGGGCCATCATTATTACGCCAAAACTGATACACCGTGGCCGGCACCTGCCAGGATGGATACGACCATCCCAAATCGGCTTTTAGCTGAACCAATTCTTCCAGCGTGAGTGGTGTGCCGTGCACCCGATTACTACCGGCGTAAATGCTGCCCCAACCAATTTTGGTATGGCAAATAATTAGCGTGGGCTGGCCGGTGCTGACAAAACGCGCCTGCCAGAGCGCTTGATAAATCTGCTCGGGGGCATGGCCATCCATCTCCAACACCCGCCAATGCATCGCTTGAAAGCGAGTAGCTACCTCCTCATCAAACCAGCCGCTAATCTGACCGTCAATGGAAATACCATTGGCATCCCACAATAAAATTAGCTTATCCAGCTGTTGCGTACCCGCTAGCGATAGTGCCTCATAAGCCACCCCCTCCATTAAGCAACCATCGCCAGCCAGCAGGTAAGTAAAATGATCGATAGGATGGGCAGCAAGTGAAGCAGTGGCAGCAGCAGCATCAGTAGAAGCAACATTATCTATACCGTCATCACCGCTTTCTGTACCATCCACTGCGTGATTAAAAGTCGCCGCCAGCGTCCGTTCTGCTAAAGCCAGTCCCACCGCATTAGCTACCCCTTGCCCTAGTGGACCAGTAGTCACCTCCACCCCATCGGTCACCCCATATTCTGGGTGCCCAGGAGTATGGGAACGCAATTGGCGAAACTGCTGTAGATCCTCAATGCTAACCGCAAAACCACTTAGATGCAGTACCGCGTAGAGCATGGCTGAGCCATGTCCATTGGAGAGCACCAGCCGATCACGATCCGGCCAACTGCTAGCCGCCGCATCATATTTTAAAAAATAGTTCCAGAGTACGGTAATCACCTCCGCCATGCCTAGCGGCAGGCCAGGATGGCCCGATTGAGCCTGGGTAATCATTTCCGCTGCTAACACCCGTACCGCATGTGCTGCCTCGGGCAACCATGGTTTCTGCTGCCAACTAGGCATGGTCTATCCTCCAATAACTATCGCTATTTTTATTGTTTTTTGCATATTCACTAAATTTAAATGGCGTCCGCTAGCAACGCCTGTACCTGCGCCATTTCCACCCGCTGCAATAACGGTTTAAAAGGCGCGATCTGCCGCTGTAGTAGCGGAGTGCGCAGTGCCATCCAATCCCACTCACCAGTCTCTTGAAACATCTCTCGCGAACGCGCGGCAATCGAGGGTAGCACCGGCTGTAGCATGATGGCTAGCTGGCGATATAAATTGAGTCCTACAGTAGCGATTAACTGAATCGCTGGATCCTGCGGATTGTTCTTAGCTAGCGCCCAGGGTTTAGCGCTATCGATGTAACGGTTGACACGATCAGCCAAATACATAATCTGACGAATGGCGCTACTATAATTACGATTTAAATAGTGCTGCGCTACCACTTCGCCGCATTCAACGCCCGCACTAAATAACAAAGAACTCTCCTCCCCATTAAGGTCGGCGGTTGCTGGTAGTCGCTCGGCTAGCCAGCCATTAAAATATTTAGTGATAAAACCGGCACAACGACTGGCGATATTAATTACCTTACCCACTAAATCGCTATTATTACGCTGTACAAAATCTTCTAAATTTAGATCAATATCATCGCAACTAGCATTTAATTTGGCGGCAAAATAATAGCGTAGATACTCTGGTGCTAAATGCGCCAGATAACGCTGTGCCAAAATAAAAGTGCCGCGCGATTTAGACATTTTCTGGCCATTGATGGTTAAATAACCATGCACAAAAATCGCGTCCGGTTGCCGAATCCCGCTGCTCTTTAAAATAGCTGGCCAAAATAGTGCATGAAAATAGACAATATCTTTGCCGATAAAATGATAAAGTTCGGCACGGGCGGCTTCCTCTTCCTCGCCAGTCGTTGCGTTACTCTGTGTTGCTGTCGTATCCTCGTTAGCCCCGGGCCAATATTGCTGAAAATCTAGCCCCAATTGATCACACATCAGCTGAGTGATAGAGATATAGCCGATTGGTGCATCCAGCCAAACGTAAAAATACTTCTGTGCAATATCCGGAATGGCAAAACCAAAATAGGGCGCATCTCGAGAAATATCCCAGGCGCGCAGCCCCTGGCTAAACCACTCCTCTAGTTTATGTAAAATAACGCTGCTAACTTTATCCACGCACCACCCTTGCAGCCACTGGGTATAACGGGGCAGATTAAAAAAGTAGTGGGTAGATTGCTTAGTAGCTGGCGTGGTACCAGTCAGAGCTGAATAGGGATGTAGCAGCTCCAGCGGGGTATAGGTGGCGCCGCACTGCTCGCAATTATCACCGTACTGATCGGGCGCATGGCAACGGGGGCACTCCCCTTTAATAAAACGATCGGGTAAAAACATCTGGGCCTGCGGATCATAAGCCTGTTCGATCTGCACGGCATTAATATCCTGCTGCGCTAGCAGTCGCTGATAAATCAGATTAGTGAATTGGCGATTAGCTGGCGCGTTGGTGCTACCATAATAATCAAAAGCTACCTGAAAACCGGCGGCATCTTGCTGATGCGCAACAAAATACTCGCTCACCAGCTGTTCGGGCACTATCCCCCGTTTACGAGCCGAGAGCATGATCGGTGCCCCATGAGCATCATCGCCACTAATATAACGACAATCATGCCCGCACATACGACAAAAACGCACCCAAATATCCGTCTGAATATATTCTAAGATATGACCTAAATGCAAAGGACCATTAGCATACGCTAGGGCCGAAGTGACTAAAATCTTTTTATGCTGCTGATGTTGGTTTACTTGACTAGCTACTACTGCTGACTGCTGGCTGTTAATCACATTTACCTCTTGGTGTCTTGATTATGATTATAGAGATTATGGATTTTTAACTTATGAATCTGTACTGGATGCATCCTGCAGCGACACTAGATTAAATGGCGCTAAATATTGTAACGCTTGACGATAGACTTTGCGTTTAAAAAAGACCACCGCCTGAATCGGATACCAATAATCCACCCAACGCCATTCCCGAAACTCTGGATGCGCCACACTGGTCACGTCAATCTTATTAATACCATCTTTGAGACGTAATAAAAACCAGCGTTGCCGCTGACCAATGCAACCAGCGGATTTGGGACTCGCTGTTGCTACAACTGCCGGTTGTAGATGATCCGGTTGGTTAGCGCTAGCCGGTGGTTGCTGGGCACTAGTTGACTGATGCAATTGTCGAGGTTGACGCCGCAGATATTGCGGCAGGGTATAAAAATACCACTTTTCGGTCGCCGCCAACAGTTCCACCTGCTCGGGTAAAAGACTGGTCTCTTCTCTTAATTCGCGAAACATCGCCTCTTGCGCGCTTTCATGCGGGCATAAACCACCTTGTGGGAACTGCCAACCTACTCCATAATAACGCCGCCCCCAAAACACCTGGCCTTGGGCATTAGTAATAATCATACCGACGTTAAAACGAAAACCATGGCGATCCACTACGCTCTGGCCATCGTCACGCTCACGTCGGCGCGAGCAACGTCGGTTACTATGACGGATATGATCAGTACTCAAAACGCGACTACCGCCATTATTGTTAGTAACATAATTATGACTAGTTTGCTCCGTTCCTATCTCTGACCCTGTCTCTATCTTTGTTTCGATAGCTCTATTCATTCACATCTATTTATCGCCTCTAGTTTCTATCTGGCTTCTATCCTGTTTCTATTTGGCATTATTTGATCTCAACTTTCAGGAAGCGCAACTTGCCAATCTGCAACAGCAACCGCTCGCCGCGCGTTACCGTTCGCGCCACATCCTCCACTCGACTCTGATTAACGCTGACCCCGCCCTGTTTAATTAGTCGCATCGCTTCGCTGGTACTACTCACCATAC
>CAVFMC010000028.1:0-10493 GCA_963623565.1 Bacteroidaceae bacterium
TCCACGATGTGGTAAAAGAACTTAAGAAGATCCGTCTCACGAAGATGGGCAATGGTAAGTGGACATACAAGAATGCTCTGACTAAAATTCAGAAAGAGATCATTAATGAGCTAGATCTGTTTCACTTTAAACGAGACGATATGACGCCTCATGCTAAAGTTCGTAAAACCGCTAAACATGGATCGTAGGTCCTATAATACATTGAGGTCAGCAATTTCGGTTTTAAGCATAATCTTCGCGGTGTATACCCAAAAAATAGCCAATTGCACAGCATTATTCCTTAGCTAAGTTTGGCTATGGATGAATAACATCGTACAATATAGCCCGCTACCGACGACGGTACCAGCTGATCGATCGGTTGACGCATAGCGATACGGCGTCGAATTTGGCTAGAACTTTCAGCGGTGCGGGGATACCAGTACCAGGGGAATTGCGTCAGCAGCTGCCGTCCATGGGTCCAATGCACCACATCCGCATGGCAATCAGCGCCCGAGATAATACAAAGCTGATGTGGTCGATATTTAGTTTGCAGCTGTCGCAAAGTGATATGGGAATAATAGGGCGGCGAGAGGGTCTGTTCAATCAGATCGATTGTTATTTTAGTCGGATCGATGGCTAGATGTCCTTCTGCATGCGCTAGCTCGCGTTGAATAATCTGCGCTCTTAAATTTATGTCTAAGGGCGCAGCTGGTTTAAATGGATTATGCATGGCAGGAACCACAAGTACGCCATCTAAGGAACTAGCTAGCGCCTGTGCTATCACCCGCAGATGGCCCCAATGCATCGGATCAAAAGAACCTAAAAAGACGCCCAGTTTCATGATTTCTTCTTGTAGTAGATTACTTGCGGTAGATTACTTATAGCGGATGCGTTGATGGTTATAAATCCCCCCAGTGCTGTTGGCAAATGGCAGATACCACTAAACCAGCGGTTTCGGTACGCAAAATCCGTGGACCAACCGTCACCTGAGGAATGCCATAGTGCTGGGCCAGTGCGATTTCGGCCGGGCTCCAGCCCCCTTCGGGTCCAACTAGTATGATTAAATCTTGCCGCAACCTTGTTTGACCTTGATTATTGTGGTGGTTGTGGCGAGCTAACCACTGAGTTAAAGACAGCGGGACATCCGGTTGTAGCATTAAACAGTTAGACGTAAGTCGTTGTGCCGCTAGCGCTGCGCACCAGTCAGCAAACCTTGTCGGTGGTTGCAGCACCAACGGACGATCGCGTCCAGATTGTTCCGCCGCACCAATGGCGATGGTTTCCCAACGTTGCTGTTGTTTAGCAGCCAGTGCTGTTTGACTATAGCGATGGCCAACTTGGGTGCGCTCGGTGATTAAGGGAATTAAACTGACTGCGCCGATTTCGCTAATTTTTTGGATAATCCAATCCATTTTATCGCCTTTGGCGATCCCTTGCGCCAGTTGGAGTCGTAGCGGACTAGGGGGTAGTGCCGGATAGCTGGCGCAGAGGTAGGCATATAGTTGTGAAGCAGATTTTGCAGCGGGCCGGTGATAGCGGTGAGCATCGGTTTTATACTGCGATTGCGGTAAAGCGGTCTGAGTAAGATGGACTACTGCTGCTGGCGCCCGTAACTCCGCCAGATATTCCACTCCGGAACCATTAAATAAACGCAGTTGATCGCCCACCTGCAGCCGCAGGACATGTAGCAATCGGTGGGTTAGCGCGTTTGATAAGCGAATCTGTTCTCCTACCTGGAGCGCTAGTTCCGCCACCCAGAAACGCTTAGACTCCTCTGTCACCTAGTCAGTTTAATACGAGCAATGAAATATAATTAAAATATAATACTGATAATATTAGTATTAACGTAAAATGGACAGCTGCGTAACCAGCTCGCTACCGCCAGATGGGCATCGCAACGACACTCGCCCGACAGCAGCTAACTGGTTACTATCTATCGTTTATTATCTATTATTTATTACTATGCTAATTGCGGATACTTATTTTAATTTATCCATCACATCCTTGGTCACATCTTTAATCTGATTATCATTTTTATATGCGATGGCCATGGAGTTTAACACTAGCGTTAGTTTTTGTTCTTCAGCCACACTAGAAACTGCTCGTTTAAGATCATTTTGGAAGCCTTTATATAATTTAGCTTGAAACTCCCCACGCTCTTTCTGCAGTTCCATGGCAACTTTAGTTAAATCATCATGTTTGGTGGCCAGCTCTTTTTCGCGTTTGGTTTTATCTTCACTACTCATGGTAGGCGCATTTTTCTTATACTCCTCCACCTCTTTATTTAGCGCTTGCGCTTTCTCTTTGAGACTGTTCTCACGCGAAGCAAATTTCTGCTTATACTCTTCATTCATCCTCTTAACCGGCGCAGAATCTTGATACACCCGTTCTAACTCCAGCACTGCAACTTTACTACATTCGTCCGCTTTCTCTTTACTGGCATCATTATTTTTATTCGCGCTGCCAAAAGCCATGGCGGTTGAGACCCCAAAAGTTAAACCTGCTAACAGCATTAATAACTCTTTTTTCATTTTTCCTCTTTGATTTAGTTTATGCGTGTTTTATTTATCTATAATCTATATTTAATTGCCTACTTGCTCCATTACTTATTGTGCATACGCATATCGCGTACTCGTAGATTACTGTATAAGGAACCGTTAGGAAAATCAAGCGCTATCTTCCTCAAGGTCTCAAAACTTAAAATACAGTAATTTGCATTTCTTTTTGCTATAAGCTATAGTAAAGAGGTTGAAGGGTGGTGCGACCTCTAAATTTTGGACCGTAACCTAAGCTAGAATGAATGGCGCTGTTTAGATCTGTGCGGGCCTGCCGTTGAGTAGGAGCTAACGAGCTAGATATCCTGTTCAATATTTTAACACTGGGTTCAAATAATGATCTCGCATCATTCTTCAGCGTAGTATGTAGTATTCAAAGCGGGGTGTGGCGTAGCTTGGTAGCGTACTTGCATGGGGTGCAAGTGGTCGCCGGTTCAAATCCGGCCACCCCGACCAATCTGAATCGGTCGTCAGTCGCTAAGTTACCTAAGTTAGCTAAGTTAGTTAAGTTACGGGGTAACGGGCTGCCATTTTATTTTCTGCGGCAAAAGTGTTAGTCTAGTTTTATACATCACAACATCACAAAAGTATAAAAAACGTATAAAAAACATAGATAGACTATATATAATATAACATAATGCAGAAAATGACACAAAATGATACAGAATAAACTAAGAAATATCGCCATTATCGCTCACGTAGACCATGGCAAAACCTCCCTAGTGGACCAGCTGTTAAAACAGTCCGGCACCTTAAAAAATCGCCAGCAAAGTGGACGGCTGATCATGGATTCCAATGAGTTGGAGCGGGAGCGCGGGATTACTATTTTGGCCAAGAACACCGCTATTGATTGGCAGGGTTACCGGATTAATATTGTGGATACTCCTGGGCATGCAGATTTTGGCGGCGAGGTGGAACGGATTTTGTCGATGGTGGATTCGGTGCTACTGCTGGTAGACGCGGTAGAAGGACCGATGCCGCAAACCCGTTTTGTGACCGAAAAGGCGTTCGCGCGGGGGTTGAATCCGATTGTGGTGGTTAATAAAATTGATCGCCACCAGGCACGACCGGTATGGGTGATTAATCAGGTGTTTGATCTCTTTGCTAGTTTAGGTGCCACCGAGCAGCAGCTGGATTTTCCGGTGATCTACAGCTCGGCGCTACTGGGTTTTGCCACGCTGGATTATCAAGTTGGCGTAGATTACGTGACAGCTAGTACGCTAGCACAAGAACCGCAGCACCAACCGCTGAATATGGATCCACTGTTTCAGATGATTGTGGATCGCGTACCTCCGCCGGCAGTGGACCCCCAAGCGCCGCTGCAGATGCAGATTAGTTCACTGGATTACTCCAGTTTTGTGGGTACTATCGGTATCGGTCGCATTACCAGGGGAGCATTGCAGCGTAATATGCCGATTAAAATCGTGGATGCGCAAGGGACGATACGCAATGGCAAGGTGCTGCAGATTATGGGCTTTTTAGGACTACAGCGTTATGAGATCGAGCAGGCTCAAGCGGGGGATATTGTAGCTATTAGCGGTATTGATCAGCTGCATATTTCAGATACCCTGTGCGACGTGGGGCGGGTCGAAGCGCTACCGGCGCTGCAGGTGGATGAACCCACTATTAGCATGCTATTTATGGTGAATAGTTCGCCTTTTGCCGGGCGCGATGGCAAATTTTTAACCAGCCGCCATCTGCGGGAACGACTCTTTCGGGAGCTGCTGCATAACGTGGCACTGCGGGTGGAGGAGACCGCGGAAGCGGATCGTTTTCTGGTCTCCGGTCGCGGCGAGCTGCACCTAGGAGTGCTGATTGAGACTATGCGGCGGGAGGGCTATGAGCTGGCGGTCGCTAAACCCCAAGTAATCGTTAAATTTGAAGGAGAACGTAAACTAGAACCTTATGAGCGGGTGCTACTGGATATTGATCTAGCTCACCAGGGAGCGGTGATGGAGGCAATGGGAGCGCGTCACGCTCAGCTACTAGAGATGCAGCCAGGACTAGAACAGCGCTTGCGGCTAGAGTACCTGGTAGCAGCGCGAGCGATGATCGGTTGGCAGAGCGAATTTACTCTGATGACTTCGGGCACTGGGATTTTGGCACGGCAATTTGCTAAATATGATACCGCTCCCGCCTTTAAGATAGCCGGGCGAGGGCGTGGGGTGATGGTGGCTAATTGCGCCGGTACTACCACACCCTATGCACTTTTTAATCTGCAAGCACGGGGGCGCATGCTGATAGGTCCGCAAGTGGAGATCTATGAAGGGATGATCGTTGGCATTAACGCTCGAGAAGGGGATCTGGTGGTTAATCCGACCAAAGAAAAGCAACTCACTAATATGCGCGCTGCCGGTTCGGATGAAAACGTGATTTTAACCCCGCCGGTACAGATGGGGCTAGAGGAGGCGCTAGAATTTATCGCGGAAGATGAACTAGTTGAAGTAACCCCCCATCATCTGCGGCTGCGTAAGAAACAACTGAAAGAATTGGATCGGCGCCGCAACCGTTAAAAGGTAGAGCAGGCAGGTTTCACGTGAAACAGTATCAAATGATCTGCATACAGATTAGTTATAATTGATTACAACTGTTTCACGTGGAACAGTTTTATGAATGGCAAAAGCAAACAGGGTCATAATAGTAATATAAAAAAGAGCGAAATAAATAGAATAAATAAACAGAACAAATATGAGTATTATTATTAAAACTCCCCAACAGATCGCTGGTATCGAGCGGGCGGCAGCACTCACCGTGCAGTTGCTGCAGCAGCTTGCCGGTCGGGTGCGAACAGGAGTGACTACGATTGAATTAGATAAATTTTGCCATGATTTTATTGTGCAACATGGCGCTATTCCGGCACCGCTGCATTACAATGGCTTTCCTAAATCGATTTGCACCTCCATTAACCAGGTGGTCTGCCACGGTATTCCTAGCAGCAAAGCGAAACTGCATAGCGGGGATATTTTGAATGTGGACATTACTATTATTAAAGATGGCTATTATGCCGATACTAGTGTAATGTATATTTTGGATGCCGCGCACGCGAGCAAGGCAGCTAAGCAGCTGGTGGCGGCGGCGCAGCAAGCGTTGTATTTGGGTATTAAAGAAGTGGCACCAGGGAAGCATTTTGGGGACATTGGAGCGGCCATTCAGGAGTTTGCCCAGCAACAACGGCTCTCGGTGGTGCGAGATTATTGTGGTCATGGGGTAGGGATCAAGTTTCACGAAGACCCTTACGTGATGCATGTGGGGCAGTGGGGTAAGGGACCGGTGATGCGGCCCGGGATGGTGTTTACTATTGAACCGATGCTTAATCTGGGGGGTTGGCAGGTAGAAGTGTTAGAAGATGATTGGACAGTGGTAACGCGGGATGGCAGCTTATCTGCCCAATGGGAACACACCATTTTGGTAACCGACCATGGCTATCGCATTCTGACCTGGCGGGAGGAGGAAAACCTTCAGTCGTCCGTTATTACCCGCATTGGATGAATTAACTTGGCTAAATAATAGAAATTTGATAACGCACCTAGTACGGCGTTCACGTTGTCAACTGTGTTATTGGCGAAATTAAATAGCAGCTACCAACCATTTTCAAATCGCAATAATCATAGGTTGTCTGCGTCAGATTGGATGATGATATCTTAGAGTAACTGCGGATAATCAGCGGCGATATCAATAATCAAAGTAATTAAATCCAGATTTTTCTTGATGATCGCCAGCTGTAAACGGTTGTGCATTCTGTTGTGTACCCCGTTGTTCTAACTGGTGCGCGATGGCTGCCGCTGCTTGTTGCAACTGTTGTTGTACCGCGCTTGTATCAGCTTCTAATTGGCATTGCGTACAATTATTATTATTATTCTGTTCAGTTGTTTTTTCTATCTCATCCGCCTCAGCCGCGATCGCTGGTGCGGGACTTTTGGCCAAAATAGCGCTCCATTCTAGTTGATTATAATAAGGTCGCTGGCCAATTAGTTCCGAAAGCGGGACAATCCGATATCCAGCCTGGCGTAGCCATTGAATTAGTAGCTGCACCGCCGCTACCGTCTTATGCCGATCGCCGCCCCCATCATGTAGATCAATAATCGACCCGGGTGCGACCAGGCGCATAATTTCTGCGGCGATCTGTTGGCTGCTGGTACGGGCTACATGATAATCATCTGCAGTAGCGTTCCAATTAACCGAAATCAGCTGCAGCTCGCGGGCCGCCTGCAACGAAGCTGGATTACAAGCGCCATAGGGCGAACGAAAGAATCGTGGATAAACTCCGAGATAGTAATGAATCAGCTGTGCGCTACGTAGGAGCGTCGCCCGCGCCCGCGCTTCGTTTAATTTTGCCAGATTTTGATGCTGGTAAGTATGATTGCCAACCAGATGCCCATCCTGATAAATGCGGCGCAGTAGCTGCGGATAACGCTGCACGTTGGCTCCAATTACAAAAAAAGTCGCCGGCACCTGTTGCTGCGCCAGTAGGTCTAGTAGTGGCTCGGTATAGGGACTAGGGCCATCGTCAAACGTGAGTGCCACCACCCGTGCCTGACGATTGCCATGCGCATAACCCGGACACATTATGAATCTTTTAGCCACCGAGGCACGTTGGAGTGGGTGTGCGATATTGGGTGGCGGTAATGGCTGCGCAGAACCGGCGTTAGTGCTCGCTAATGATGCGGGTTTAGGTTTCGCGGTGCAGCCACTGGCTATAGTGACGATACCAGTAATTAACAGCAGTATTGCTGCAATCATCGTTCTGTAATGCTGATGGTAGCTACCACTTTGCTTATTCATGTTATTATGTATAGTCTTGAAGACCTTTAATATTCTTTACTGTACTTATGCTGCCGTCTACCTGGTCATTGTAACTATTCTAGCAGAACTTGCAAGAAGTGCTCGCAATGTTGTATATTGATTGGGCATAATAAGCGGCTTGGATGAGCCGGTATGGCGATTGACTAAGAAAGTATATTGAGTTAAGTGAGACGAGCATCGGCACGATGAATAGACAGGGGCATAGAAAAAGCGGGGCAGATAGCCATATGGATCTGAAACGGGCACGAACGGCATCTGCTAAGCTGCAGCGACTCCTAGCAGGACTAACAGGAATCTGTTTTTGGCTGGCGGGTAGCGTTGGGCCAATGACCACGGCGCAGGCGGTAGATTTAAAAACCGTTTATCGCGATGCAGTGCTCAACGATCCGACTTTTAAAAAATCAGAAGCGGAATGGCGATCCTATCGGGAAGCGATCCCGGTGGCGGTGGCCAGCCTGCTGCCTCAAGCCGCTTTTACCGGTAGCTATGGGCGAACGCGAGAGGCAAAGAGTGATAATCATTATGTCACTTTAACCAATACCCTACAATATCAATTCAACGTGAGCCAAACTATTTTCGATTTTTCCACCATGGCCAATCTCTGGGCCACTAAAGCCACTGCTGCCGCAGCCTACGCTAATTATTTAGCGGCTGGACAGGCGCTGATGCAACGCACCATTAAAGCTTATCTCACGGTTCTTTATTACCAGGATTATCTATACTTTAAACAAGCTTATAAGTCCGCTACCCATCGGCTGTACGTGCAAGCCACCTACAAATTTAAAGAGGGACTGATCGCTATTACCGATTTGGAAGAGGCTAAGAAGGATTATGATTCCGCTATCGCTGAGGAGATTGATGCTCAAAATAGCCTGGATTGTGCTTTGGAGAGTCTGGAGGAGATTAGCGGAGTGCATTATACGCAACTTGATATGTTGCGGGATAACGCGAAGCTGGTGTTGCCGTCGCCACGCAACATAGAGGCTTGGGTGCAACTCGCCGAACGACAGAATTTTAGTATTCGTTCGTACGCTTACCAGGTGTTAGCGGCTAAAAACCGGATTCGTAAAGCCGCCGGCGGTCACCTTCCTACGGTGACGGTGGGCGGGAGCTACGGGTTTAGTAACGCTAATAACCATTATAGTTTTGATCATGCAGTAGGTGCGAGAACGCTAGAACGAACCGCTCAACAGCGCAGCTTACAAGGCAGTCTAGGAGTATCACTACCGATTTATAGTGGGGGTAAAGTCTCCGCTGAAGTAAATCAGGCGCATTATAATTATCAACAGGTGGTCGCTAGTCAGGATTATAATTATAAGAGTGTCGTGAGTCGAACTCGGCAAGCTTATTTAGGAATCATTTCCTATGCTAGTAAGGTACGCGCCGATTTACAGGCTATTACTTCTAGCCGCAGCGCGCTGCAAGCTAATTACGCTAGCTATACCGTGGGTAGTCGCACCATGGCGGATGTGCTGACAGCGCAATACAAGCTCTATCAGACCGAGACTCAATGTGCTAACGATCGCTATCAATATATTCTGCAATGGGTAGCGCTTAAGCAACAGGTAGGGGCCTTAGGCGCGGCGGATTTAGAACGCATTAACGGCTGGTTAACCAGTCGGCCGCGTAAGAACGTGGATCTACTGAGCAGGGAGAATCTATTTGGTGAGGAGGAGACCCGGGCGGCAGTGACGACGGCGGGTGCGACGGCATCGGCGACGGGAGCAACGGCAACAGCAGCAACTGTATCGCCCACGACAGTAACTGCTACGCCTACAGCTCATGAAACCGCTAACGCGGTCACTAATAACGCGACAGTTAACACCACTACGCCAACAGAGAGTCGTAATTCAAATTGATAAATAGCTAGCCAGCACATTATTAATATAGAGGCAGAAAGCGTGGAGCAGTTTCATGGTACTACCATCTTATCAGTGCGCAAGAATGGTATGGTGGTGATGGGTGGCGACGGCCAGGTAACCTTAGGTAACACCGTGGTCAAAGGCTGCGCCCGTAAGGTACGTAAACTTTACCATGATCAGGTGCTAGTAGGTTTTGCTGGTGCTACGGCGGACGCCTTTACCCTACTAGATCTCTTTGAAGCCCGCCTGGAGCGGCATCAGGGGATTTTAACTAAAGCGGCCATTGAACTAGCAAAAGAGTGGCGCACCGATAAGATGTTGCGGCGGCTAGAAGCGATGTTGGCGGTAGCAGATGCGCACAATTCCTTGCTGATCACCGGTAATGGCGATGTCCTGGAGCCGGAAGATCAGATTTTGGCTATCGGCTCAGGAGGTAATTATGCCTTGGCGGCAGCCAGGGTGCTGCTTCAGCATTCTACTTTGGATGCTGAAGAGATCGTGCACACACTAGTTTAACCTGCGCCGCAGAGATCTGTATTTATACTAACCAACATTTATGGCTAGAGAAGTTATAAAATTAAGCATGAACTAAGATGGATATTCAGAACGCTAATAACAACCATAGCAGTTGTAACAATAGCGGCAGCAACAGTAGTAGTGGCGAGCCACAGGATCAGATCCTGCATGCTGATCTTGGCACTCAGGAACCGCGAGCTCAGATGGAATATCAGCGGATTAAGTTTAGTGGCAGCGATGGTTGTGATTGCACGCCGTCCGCCATTGTGGCATATCTGGATCGTTACGTGATTGGCCATACCGCAGCTAAACGGGCGGTGGCAGTGGCGCTACGTAATCGCTGGCGGCGGGCCCAGCTCTCGCAGGTGCAGCAACGGGAGATCCATCCTAAAAATATTCTAATGATTGGTCCAACCGGAGTGGGCAAAACCGAGATCGCGCGGCGGTTAGCAGAACTACTGGATGTGCCATTCTTAAAGGTAGAAGTAACTAAATTTACCGAAATTGGTTACGTTGGGCGAGATGTGGAGTCGATGATTCGGGATCTGATGGAGCGGGCGGTTAAGCGTTGTCGCGATCGCCAGCTGGCGCGGGTGCAGGAGAGCGCGCGGCAGAGCGCTATCGAAACTATCTTGGATCTGCTGCTGCCCGCCCCAATTTTAAATTCTACCAATAATAAAAATAAAAAGAATGGCGACGGCAGTGAAGAGCTTTCGGCGCGTGAGCTCTTTCGGCAGAAGATTTTGGCCGGGGAGCTGGATGACAAGCTAGTGGAGAT
>CAVFMC010000029.1:0-10486 GCA_963623565.1 Bacteroidaceae bacterium
GCTGGTAGCAGGGATCGATGAAGCGGGGCGGGGGCCGTTAGCTGGACCAGTGGTGGCAGCAGTGGTACTATTTGAACTGGCTGAGCCAACGAAGATGATGGATCTGGCTAATGCCGTGCCTAAGACCGCTAGCGCTAGCTGGATCGCCGCCCTAAAGGATTCTAAACAGCTGACTGCCCGTCAGCGGCAACAGCTATATCCGCAGATTATCCAGACGGTGCGCAGCTGGGCGGTGGGGCTAGTCTCACCGATGGATATCGATCGGCTTAATATTCTGCAGGCTACTCTGCTAGCGATGCGGCGAGCGGTGCAGCAGTTAAATCTGTTGCCGGATCTGGTGCTAGTGGATGGTAATTGCGATCCGCAGCTGTCGCAGCTAACGGCGGTAGCTCAGCGTCAACCAGCCATGCAGGTACGTTGTGTGGTGGACGGGGATGCGTGTTATAAAGTGATTAGCGCCGCCTCGATTATTGCCAAAGTCACCCGGGATCAGATTATGACACGGTTGGACCGCTATTATCCAGGTTTCGGTTTAGCGCAGCATAAAGGTTATGGTACCGCTACCCACCGGTCGGCATTAGCTCGCTTAGGGGTAACCCCGATTCATCGCCGTAGTTTTGCCCCGGTGCGGCAAATATTAGACCCATCCTGCACCTGCGCAAAATCAAACGCGCCAAGCGCTTAATCCTGGCCTGCGATGAACTCGTCCGATCTAATTTATATCCCACTGCGGATTCATAGTGAATACTCGATTACTAACGGTATTATCAAATTGCCGGAGCTGTTGGCGCGCTGCCAAGCCCAGCAGATTCCTGCTCTGGCGCTCACGGACCAGAGTAATATGTTTGCGGCGATTAAATTTTATCAACAGGCCATCGCCGCCGGGATTAAGCCGATTTTAGGCTGCGACCTGTGGATTTACGAGGATCAGCATCCGCTGCAGCCTTTTCGAGTGACACTGCTGGCTCAGCACCGCGAGGGCTATCATAATCTCTTAGGATTAATTTCTGACAGCTATCTCCATGCGCAAAAACATGGTCTACCGCAGTTGGATTATTCGTTAATTACTAAGTATAGCAGCGGGCTGATCGCGCTCTCGGGGGGGACGGATAGCGATCTACTCACTGCTTATCAGCTGCGGCGGCTAGAACCTCAGCGCTGGCAGCAAGTCCGCGATTTTTGGTTGTCGCAGTTTGCGGGACGCTATTATCTAGAGCTGATGCGCACCGAGCCGCCCGCGACTCAGCCTAATGCGACACTGGATCATCAAGAAACGTTACTGCAGACCACCCTAACGCTAGCTAGTGAATGCCGGCTACCGGTGGTGGCCACTAATCTGGCCTGTTTTTTAGATGCGGAAGATTATCAAGCTCATGAGATTCGGGTCTGTATTAATGCGGGAACGGTGCTTAATGACTCGAAACGTGAGCGTAAATATACTCCGCAGCATCGCCTGCTTGCGCCCCAAGAGATGCAACAGCTATTTAGTGATCTACCTGAAGCGCTCACTAATTCCATCGAAATCGCTAAAAGATGCAATCTGGAGTTAGAGCTCAATAAACTATTTCTGCCCATTTTTACCCTTCCTACCCATGCGGAGGGCACGAGTGCTGCTACAGCGGTAGCGGCAACGCCCGAAGAGTATCTGGTGCAACAAGCTAATTTAGGTTTTCAACAGCGGCTGCTGCCCGCGATTTTGCAGGATCCAGTGCAGCGCTCGCGCTATCAGCAGCGGCTGGATTACGAATTAGAGATCATTATTAAAATGGGTTTTGCCAGTTATTTTTTAATCGTGGCGGATTTTATTAATTGGGCGAAAACTCACGGCGTGCCGGTGGGGCCGGGGCGAGGCTCGGGAGCGGGTTCGCTGGTAGCTTACACCATTCGTATTACCGATTTAGATCCTATTCGTTACGATCTACTTTTTGAGCGCTTTTTGAATCCTGAGCGGGTCTCCATGCCAGATTTTGACGTGGATTTTTGCATGGAGGGGAGGGATCGAGTGATCGAATATGTTGGTGAACACTATGGTCGCGAAAAGGTCTCACAGATTATTACTTATGGTACTATGGCAGCCAAGGCAGTGGTGCGAGATGTGGGGCGGGTACTTGGCTATCCTTACGGTTTTGTGGATAAAATCGCCAAATTAATTCCTTTCACCCTGGGCATTACCCTGCAGCAGGCGCTAGAGAGCGAGGAGCTGCTACGGCAGCGTTATGAGGAGGATAACGATGTTCGGCAGCTGATTGATCTAGCACGTAAATTAGAGGGCATAGTGCGTAATGTAGGTAAGCACGCGGGCGGAATTGTGATTGCTCCTTCGGCGCTAACGGATTTTGTGCCGCTCTACTGTGAGGCGGATGGCAGCGGGGTGATCTCCCAATTTGATAAAAATGACGTGGCTACCGTAGGACTAGTGAAATTCGACTTTCTGGGTCTGCGTACCTTGACCATTATTAATCTGGCGCAGCAGCTGATTAATGCGCAGCGGCAGCAAACTGGGCAGCCACCATTGAAGATTGAGGAGATTCCGATTGATGACGCGGAAACTTTTCAACTGATCGCTAGCGCCCAAACTACCGGGGTGTTCCAGTTAGATTCTAAAATGGCCAAAGATGTGATTAAGCGTTACCTGCCGGACTGTTTTGAGGATATTATCGCGCTGGTGGCGGTGATTCGCCCTGGGGTACTACAATCCGGGATGCTGGGCGATATGATCGACCGCAAACATGGGCTGCAGCAGACCCATTATCTGCACCCACTGCTGGAGCCGATTTTACGTTCCACCTATGGGATTGCAGTTTATCAAGAGCAGGTGATGCAGATTGCTCAGCAGCTAGCCGGTTACACCTTAGGGGGCGCTGATCTACTACGACGGACTATTAGTAAGAAAAAACATGCGGAAATGGTGAAGCATCGGGCGCTGTTCCTGCAGGGAGCGCAGGCTAAGGGGATTGGTGAGCCGCTGGCGACCCAGATTTTTGACCAGATGGAAAAATTCGCTAGTTACGGTTTTAATAAATCCCATTCGGCCGCCTATGCACTGATTACTTACCAGACCGCTTGGCTCAAAACCCATTATTTTGCTGAATTTATGGCTGCCATTTTGTCGGTGGACATGGATCATGTGGATAAACTCGAGACGGTGCTTATCGAGCTGAAGAGCCGTCATTTGGCGTTAATGCTGCCCAATATTAATCGCAGCGCTTGCCGTTTTGTGGTACAAGATGGCGCTATTGTTTATGGCTTAGGCGCTATTAAGGGGGTGGGGCGAGCGATCGCTGAATATATCGTCAGTGTGCGGCAGGCCAACGGGCCGTTCCAGAGTTTTCTGGATTTTTGCATGCGGGTGGATCGAAGTAAAGCGCATCGTAATATTTTAGAAGCGCTCATTAAATCCGGTTGTTTTGATGATTTTGGTGTCAATCGTGCCACCTTGTTGGCTAATTTAGCAGATGCTATGCTGCTGGCGGAAAAACACTGCGCTACCGCTCATACCGGGCAGCTGGATCTGCTGGCGGAGCTAGATACTGAGGTAAATGATAAATCAACTGCGCTGGCTAATCATGATGATCAGCATCAGGAACTTGATTATCATTATAAACCGCTGCCGGAATTCCCGCCGCTGAAGAAAATTCAATTGGAAAAAGATCTGTTGGGCGGCTATATCTCTTTTCATCCGCTGGATTTATACCGTCAGGAATTGCAGCAGCTAGCTAGTATCGATTTTGTTAAACTACAACAGACCGCCGCAAAAAATATTCGCATCGCCGGGCTGGCTACCCATCTACGCAATATTTTGACCCGCAACAATCGTAATATCGGCATGCTTACCGTCGATGGGGCGCCAGGAAGTATCGAAGTCACCTTGTTTGGCGAGCAGCTAAGTAAAATTAAGCGATTAGAATTGAATCAAGTGCTGCTACTGGATGGGGACACGGTGTGGGATGATTTTTCGGATAGTTATCGCTTTAAAGCTAAGAATTTTATTACCTTGGTGCAGGCGCGAGAACAGCTGGCGCGGCAGCTGATTATTAGATTACGGCAGCCTTTGCAACGGACGGAGGTGCAAGCTTTAGGACAGCTGTTACAGCAGGCGCATGGGCACTGTCCGGTGGTAGTGTATTATCATCGTGGCGTGGCGTGGACCAAACTGCGTTTAGGGGAGCAGTATAGTGTGAACCCGCAAGATGAGTTGTTACACGCGCTCAAGCAACGTTTTCAAATACAACAGATAGAAGTGGAGGTGATGTATCATGAGCATTAAGGATACACGGGATCAGTCAGAGCAGTTAGAACGGTTGGATCAGCTAAGCCAGCCAGAACAGCCGTTGACTTCGCAGTTGGAGCTGCCGGTTAATAGTAACTCATCGGCGCCACGGCATTATCAATTGATCATTCTAGGTTCTGGCCCAGCGGGCTGTAGCGCCGCGATCTATGCTGGGCGTGCTAATTTGCAGTGTGCACTGCTGAGCGGAATGGAACTAGGCGGGCAGTTAACCAAAGCACAGAAAATTGCTAATTGGCCCGGCAGCGCGGAGATTACCGGGGCTAGTTTAATGGGACAGATGCTAGAGCAGCTACAGCAGCTGCCGGTGGAGCTACTGTACGATAGCGCACTGAGGGTGGACTTATCCACCCGTCCTTTTCGGATCTACAGTCAGGCGCAGATCTATAGTTGCGATGCGTTGATTATTGCCATGGGTTCCAATCCGCGGTTGCTGCAGCTAGCCAACGAAGCAACTTATCTTGGGCATGGGGTGTCGACCTGCGCCACTTGCGATGGCTTTTTTTATCAGGAGCAGGAGGTAGCGATCGTGGGGGGTGGCAATTCTATGCTGCATGCCGCGTTTTATCTGGCTAAAATGGCCAAAAAGGTGCATATCATTCATCATTCTGCGACCTTTCGGGCTGAAGCTTTAGCACTGGCTAAGCTGCAGCAGCTACCCAATGTGGTTTTTCACCGTTTTCGCGAGGTAGTAGAGTATCTCGGGGATGGACGGCAGCTAACCGGGGTGAAATTAAGGGTAGTGACTAATGGGCTGGAGAGTGTACCCATTAAGAGCATTTCATCTTGTGAAGATTTAGCGGTCAGTGCGCTCTTTTTACAGATCGGCGCACTGCCCAATACCGCGCTCTTTAACCATCAGCTGCAGCTGGATGCGGCAGGCCACCTGATCTTGGGTTTTAATGCTATGCGTACTCAATGCAGTGTCGACGGGGTGTTTGGCGCCGGGGATCTAGTGCATCAACTACCTAAACAGGCGATAGTGGCGGCGGGCTGGGGTTGTATGGCTGCTATGGATGCGATTAGTTTTTTGCAGCACCACAGCTAAGACTTGGTAGGTAATATTGTTTATTAAGAAGAAAGAACAGATGAAAGAGGAAAACAGATGTTCAAACCATTATTTCAGCCAGCGGTAAAGCCAATAGTCTGCCATGGCGTTAGTTTAGGACGAGCGTGTTCGCTATTCGTAATAGGCGTTGTGGCCATTTATCCTACGGTATGGGGAAGTTTTGGTGCCAATAATAACGGTGTTGGTAATAGTAATACCACGGCGCTCATCGAAGAGAAAAGTCGTCCGCTAGGGGGCAACCGAGTCGAAACCAAGCTACCGATTGAGTATCGGGAAGCGCTGGAGGATAATACGCCGGCTCGGACCGAGCTAGCGCAGAGCGGCGATAAGGCTACTAGTAATTCTAATAATCCTAATAATCTGCACAATAATCCAAATCACACTCTTGATAATGATAATCTGCAATTATCTAATGAACAGCGATGGCTAGTTCAACGGTTAGATCGCTTGGAGCAGCAGGTCAAATTTTTAAATGAGCAGGATCTTAGTTTAGCCATCGAAAATTTACAACAAAAAATTCGGCAGCTAAATGGCGTGGTGGAACAGCAGAGCTATCAGCTCGAGCAGTTGCAGCAAGCGCTGCGACTGGTGCAGCCGTTATCGCCATCGCCTGCACCAGTGCCGTCTGCATCCACTGCAGCAGGGACTGCTCTCCCGATTCTGTCGCAATCTAACTTGGGAGTGGTTGCGTCGTCAGGTGGCAACAGCAAAAACGATAATATAAGTATGGATATGCACAATAGTAAGAATAATAGCGACAATAATAAGCGTGTGATACCACACAAGCAAATGGACCAATTGTTAGAGGTGTGGCCGATTGATAATCAGCGGTAATTAAGTTAATACCGAGCTAATCGACAGCTGTAACCGTTGGTTGGCGTTATAGTTGTTAATAGCTAATTTAAAAATAGCATAGATTTGACTATTAGGTTGCAGAGCTAATTGTTGCTTAGCGGGCACGCCGAACATTACCGCTTCAAACAGGGTAGTGTTTTGTGGAGTGGAAGCGTTCTGCGCGGAGAAGTCTGGCGCGGACGGCTGGTTGTTTAGCAGCATTAGTTGCATTTTCAGATGATTGGCACCAAGGTGGTCCACTTTTTGGATAATGAAATGCCCTAGAAAACTTGGTTCGCGAAAGCCATTGCCCCAAGGACCTAACGCCTGTAGTTGACGGGCGGTGTCTAAAGTTAGGTAGGTTGCGTCTAGATAATCGTCCACTTCCAAGTAGCCGGTCTGCTGGTCCGGTGGCAGCGCCTGCAGCATCTGCTGGACCTGCTGTCCCCAGCTATCAATAAAGTGGGGTAATTTACTTAATTGTAGCTTAATCCCGGCCGCCATTGCGTGGCCGCCAAAATACTCAATTAGATCTGGCTGCTGTTGGGCTAGCTGCTGAAAACTTTCCCGAATATTTAATTGGGCGATGGAACGGGCGGAACCTTTAATGGCGCCATCTTTAGCATCCGAGAAGACAATGGTGGGCAGGGTAAAACGTTCTTTGATCCGCGAAGCTACGATCCCATTAATCCCCTGGTGCCAACCTTGACGGTACAGTACGATGGTAGGTAGGGCGGATTGCTGTTGGCCGGGACGTTTGATCTCTTGCAGCATGGTGAGCGCCTGCTGCTCCATCTCTTGACTAATCCGTTTACGTTGTTGATTTAATAGTTCTAACTGCTGCGCTAACTGCTGCGCTTTAAGCTGATTCACGGTTAGTAGCAGCTCGGCCGCTAGACTAGCGTCACTGAGCCGACCGGCGGCGTTTAAGCGGGGGGCGATAGCAAAAGCAATATCCTCACCACTAATTTGGCTGGCGTCCCGCTTAGTGAGGGCTAACAACGCCAAAATGCCTAAACGGGTTTGGCCCCTGCGAATGCGCTGCAAGCCGGCATGGATTAGTAGGCGATTGTTATAATCTAATACCGCGGCATCCGCCAGAGTGCCGATGGCTACGAGATCTAGATATTGCGCTAAATTGGGCTCGTTCTTGTTGTGAGCGCGTTGATCGCTAAACCACCCTCGCTGCCGTAAGTCCTGTCGAAAGGCTAGCATCAGGTACAAAATTACCCCGACTCCGGTCAGACTTTTGCTACCAAAGGCGTCGCCGGGTTGATTGGGGTTAATGATCGCATCCGCAGGCGGAGTGCTAGCGTCCGCCAGATGGTGATCGGTGATGATGATTCGGATGCCTGCCTCCTTGGCTTTTTGCGCCCCTTCAAAATTAACGATGCCGTTATCCACGGTAATAATTAAATTGGGGTGATATTGTTGTTGCACCAACTGGACGGCGGCGGGAGTTAAACCATAGCCATGCTCAAAACGGTTAGGAATAAAATAATGCACATGCTGTAAACCAAATTCACGTAGAGCTAGCACCGCCAGCGCAGTGCTAGTAATGCCATCACTATCAAAATCGCCGACCACTACCACCTGTTGTTGCTGACAGAGAGCTTGATAGAGTAGTTCGACCGCGACCGGTAGCTGCTTCAGACCGGCGGTCGGCAGTAAGCGCTCTAACCGATAGTCGAGTTCGTTTGGTGTGCGAATACCGCGGTTCCAGAGAATGCTGTGTATCAGCGGATGGGTGGAGAGTGTTGGCTGTTGCTTAGTTGCCGGCGGTGCTCCCCAGATTTTAATTTTATGCTGCTGTACGGTTACAAACTTACTATTATTAGTATCAGCAGAGTTAGAATTATTAGTTTTAGTCACGGAGTTACGGTGCGTTATGTCGATCGATGAACTTACTTTATTTTTTGCCATTTAATATGGTTAATAGTCATAGTGATTGCTATTTCGCGTTGCTGTAAGAGTAGACGGCTTGGGCAGGTTACAACAACTGGATGAAGCGCGTTACTGGTGAGTTGCCAGGTGCGACGGGCTAAAATCTGTAGCTGCCAGGGTTGGGGGTGGTGCACGGTGGGCGGCGATAGCGATGTAGTGGTTAGTTCGGTCACATGGTTAACAGTGAATAACTCCCACAGCAGTTTGATGCAATTCTCATCCACCATCGCCGGTAGCGCTCGGGCTGACGCTAGCTGCGCTAGCTGTGTGTTGGTTACAATGCCGTTTTGGTCCTGTAGCTGGAAGAGTTGGTCGGTTTTAGTTAATTGGGCTAGACGCACCCCAAATAGGTTATATACCGCCAATTGCCAACGCTGCGGATCACCAATTAGTCGCCAGAGCAACCGGTTATAGCCATCGGTTGGCGTATAGAGAAGTGCCGAACCCTGCAGGATCTGCGCGCGGTAAGATGCGGTGCAATTGGGCGCGGGTAGCGCCTGCTGCGCTGGCGAGGAGTTTTGTAGTACTTGACAGCCAGTGGCCGCGCATATGATTAGTAGTATGGCGCCCAGTATCGGGAGTATTTTACCTATATCAACATTATTAATGTTGCTGCGGTTCATGTTTATTTGTATTTGCGTTTTTAGCCACATAATTATTTACAATATAACAACGAACCGGCCACCATAAGAGCGCCCCCATAATATATAGGCTTAATATGACTACAAGTGCTAGTGCCATTTTAACAAACAGGGCGGTGTTAGGGGCGCAATGCATAAACAGAAGGACGAGACAGAGCAGAGCGCCGCAGCACAGCAGTAGTTTGCGCCAGTTCCAATGGAGATGTTTAAAATTATAAAAAGGAATCTTACTGACCATTAAAATGCTGGTTAGCAGCGCGGTACCGGTTAAGAGTAGTTTTTTCCAAGCCAGGGTGGATGCTACGGCGGTAGGAACAACGGATAAACTGGTAGTTATGGGTGTAGTTAAGAAGCGGGTGAACTGATGATCAGTGAGTAGCGTGATCAGCAGCATCACTAAACCGGCGGCAGCGGGACAAGGTAAGCCCTCAAAATAATCCGCGCTGGCCACCCCGATACGGCAATTAAAGCGGGCGAGACGGATGGCTACCGCTGTCAGATAGAGACAGCTAACGAGAAAGCTGATATCAGAACAGTGCGAGAAGCTAAACAGGGTGGGAGCCAGTGCGAAAGCAGGGACAACGCCAAACGAGATTACGTCTGCCAAACTATCCATTTGGGCGCCAAACGGACTCATGCCGTGAATTAGCCGTGCTACGCGGCCGTCCAGCGAGTCCAATAGCATGGCGATGCAGACCATAAAAGCGGCGGCGTGTAAATAATGAGCGTTAATTAAAAAGAGCGCGCTCAGGCCGCAAACCATCGAACCTACGGTAAAAAAATTGGGAATGGCCTGGCGTAGCCGCAGGTGGGCGCCGGAAGGTTGGTGAGTCGAATGGTTGTTGTTTGTAGTAGTTGTGTTCACGCAATTCCCCCAATTTATCTGGTTATCTAGTTTTCTAGTTATCTATTGTTATCATTTACGAATCGCTTGTAACTTTATAATTCTAGTATAATGGATCCAAAAAATTTCCATCTGCGATATCAGTAATAATGTAATAATAATTATTCTAGCGTCCGTTGACAACTACAATTAAAATATGATATTGATTAGTCGGGTTACAAGGGTTGAGTAAAATTAACATTAGATTAATAGTTAGAAATAATATTGTTGGAAATTATTAGTTATTAGAAATTAGAAAGCGCGTTATAAGCGATGCATATAAAATAGATTGAGTGTCTGCGAATGACAGCGGTACTAAGTCTATTAATAAACAGAATGGTGAGGCGACTAGATATTTTATGTCCTTGACGGTAGAACAAAAGAGAACGATTATCACCCAATTTGGGCATAGTGAGCAGGATACGGGTTCAGCGGAAGTTCAGATTGCGCTGCTAAGTGAGGAGATTAAGCAGCTGACCGAGCATTTTAAAATCCATCATAAAGATCACGCTTCCAGAAGGGGACTGATGCGCAAAGTCAGTCTGCGGCGGAAGCTGCTGGCGTATCTGAAAGCCAAGGATTTAGCGCGCTATAGTAATGTCATAGCAGCATTAGGGTTACGAGGTTAGTGTAACTGGGCGGTTATTAGTGATGTAGTTGGGTAGTTGCACATTGGTGTTTAGTGATTTATAAATTAATTTATAGATTAATTAATTGGTTAGTTAATTGTTATTGTTTGTTAATCATTTCTGATTGTCATAAATTAGGTGATCAGAGTTTGTAGTTATCAAATATTTTGTGTTTATCAAATATTATTGATCGTGTAG
>CAVFMC010000030.1:0-3380 GCA_963623565.1 Bacteroidaceae bacterium
CCCAGGCACAGGTCGATCATATTTTTCAGAAAGCAGCGGCGGCGGCCAATCGCGCCCGCATTAGTTTAGCCCAGCTGGCGGTGCAGGAAACCAAGCGGGGAATTGTGGAGGACAAGGTGATTAAAAATCATTTTGCCTCCGAATATATCTATAATAAATATAAGCATGTTAAAACCTGTGGAGTGATTGAAGAGGATGAAGCGGCGGGTTGGCAACTGGTGGCCGCACCGCTGGGGGTAATTGCCGGGGTAATACCAGTCACCAATCCGACTTCGACCGCCATTTTTAAAGCCTTAATTGCGCTTAAAACCCGTAACGCCATTATCGTTTCGCCGCACCCCTACGCTAAGCAATGTACAGTGGCAGCGCTTAAAATTGTGCTGGAGGCCGCGGTGGCCGCTGGAGCGCCAGCGCATATTATTGGCTGGCTGGATGACCCTACCATGGATTTAACCCACGCCCTGATTACCCATCCTGGCATTCATACTATCCTGGCGACCGGTGGTCCCAGTATGGTGAAAGCGGCCTACTCTAGTGGTAAACCCGCGCTAGGAGTTGGAGCAGGTAACGTACCGGTAGTGGTAGATGAACTAGCTGATATCCCACTAGCCGTCTCCTCCATCATCATCTCTAAGAGTTTTGATAATGGAATGATTTGCGCTTCCGAGCAGTCGGTAGTGGCGGTAGCATCGCAATATGAAGCTTTGAAACAGGAATTTCGGCGTCGGGGCGGCTATATTTTAACCGCCGAGCAGAGTACTCAGCTAGAACAACTCATTAAAACTCTCAAGGGCGGGATTAATCCAGCTATCGTCGGGCATAGCGCGCTGGAGATTGCGCAGCAGGCGGGACTAACAGGTTTACCAGCTAATACCAAAATTTTAATTAGTGAACAGACTGATTATACTGGCGAGAATATTTATGCCCGTGAGAAACTCTCACCCATTCTGGCGCTCTATCAGGCGCCGGATTTTACGCAGGCGGTGCAGGTCGCGCTGGCGCTGGTACATTTAGGGGGTATGGGCCATACCGCGGTACTTTATACCAGCTCTAGTCGCAGCCATGAACCCGAGCAATGCGGTCATGTTGTTGAGTTTGCCAAGCTGATGCCTACCGGACGAATTTTGGTCAATACCCCGGCCGCGCAGGGGGGGATTGGAGATCTTTATAATTTCCATACCACACCTACTCTAACTATCGGCTGCGGCTCCTGGGGTGGCAATTCGGTGAGTGAAAATGTGGGGATCAAACAGTTACTTAATTACAAAACAGTGGCTAAAAGGAGAGAAAACATGCTGTGGTTTAAAGTACCAGCCAAAATTTATTTTAAACGGGGCTGCATTGAACCGGCGCTGCGTGAGCTGGCGGGGCGGCAGCGGGCTTTTATTGTCACCGACCGCTTCCTGTTCGAATCCGGCGCAACCAAGAAGATTGAACAGGTGTTGGAATCGATCGGTATCGCCACCAAGTTCTTTTTTGATGTGCTGCCTGATCCTTGCCTCTCCATGGTGCAAAATATGCTCAGCCAAGTCACCAGTTTTGCTCCGGATGTGATTATCGCCGTCGGTGGTGGCTCTCCTATGGATGCAGCTAAAATTTTATGGCTCATGTACGAACATCCGGAAGTCAATTTTGAAGATATTGCTACCCGGTTTATGGATATTCGTAAACGAATCTGTGCGCTTCCGGAATTGGGGCAAAAAGCATTGATGGTTGCTATTCCAACTACCTCCGGTACCGGCTCTGAGGTAACTCCTTTTTCCATTATTACTGACGATACTAATACCCAAGATCCCAACGCGGTGCAGGTGAAATACGCTATCGCTGATTATGCGCTGACCCCTTCGATGGCCATTATTGACCCGGATATGGTAGATCACATGCCAAAGGGCCTAACCTCAGCGGGCGGAATTGATGCCCTAGTGCATGCCACCGAATCCTACGTGTCTGCCATGGCTACCGAGTTTACCCGGGCTTATTCGCTACAGGCGATTCATGGGGTGTTTGAATGGTTGCCCCGCGCTTATCAAAATGGTAGTAAAGATGCCGAGGCACGCGAGCATATGCACTACACCGCTACCATTGCGGGTATGGCTTTCGCTAACGCCTTTTTAGGGGTCTGCCACTCTATGGCACATAAACTAGGTAACGCCTTTCATATTCCTCACGGCATCGCTAACGCCCTACTCTTCTGCCAGGTAATTGCTTATAACGCTAACGATTGTCCAGCTAAACAGGCGATTTTTCCCCAGTATGTGGTACCCTGCGCTAAACAACATTACGCGCAGATTGCCCGCAGTTTAGGGCTAGGTCAAGCTGGTGATGGCGACGAACAGATGGTGGATTGCTATATTAAAGCGGTGATGGAACTGAAAGCAACCATCGGAATTCCTGCTTCCATTCGCGAGTGGGGAGTCAATGAAGCAGAATTTATGGCTAAATTAGATGACCTAGTGCAATTGGCTTTTGATGATCAATGTACCGGTGCCAACCCAGTGTATCCGTTAATGAGCGAGATTAAGCAGATGTTGTTAGATGCCTGGGAGGGCAAAATTCGCTTTTTAACCAAAAGCTAGTATGGATCATTACCCAAGCGAACGTGATAGCCATTGCGGTCTTGGTCGTAATGGCTATGCAACTAGTCATGTAGGATATAGCCAAAATGACACCATTGCCGCCCAAGCCACCCCTCCCGGCTCTGGTGGGGTGGGAATCATCCGGGTATCGGGGCCGTTAGTACCTGACATCATGCAGCAGATGCTGCAACGGCAGTTGACGCCACGCTACGCTTATTATGGAGATTTCTATGGGGTAGAGGGCGAATTGCTTGATCGGGGAATCGCTATCTATTTTGCTGCTCCTAATTCGTTCACTGGCGAGGAGATTTTGGAACTTCAAGGCCATGGCGGGCAGATAGTACTCCAGCGTTTGCTGCAGCGCACTCTAACTTTAGGTGCCCGTTTAGCTGAACCTGGGGAATTTTCCTATCGCGCTTTTTGTCATCACAAAATGGATCTGACCCAAGCGGAGGCGATTGCTGATCTAATCGCGGCTAGTAGCGAGCTAGCCGCTAAACAGGCGGTCCGTTCCCTACGGGGGGATTTTGCGATGCGAATTCAGGAACTAGTTACTGCGATAGTGGTGGTACGCACCCAAATCGAGTACCAGTTAGATTTTAATGAGGAGGAAAACGAGACCGGCGGCATCGCGAGCGATCAGAAAGACGATGATGCAACACAACAATTAATAAACGCCATCGATCATATTTATACCCAGCTGCATGAGCTCTTGGCGCGTGCCCGGCAGGGGGCAAAACTCCGAGAGGGACTTAAAGTAGCGATTATTGGCAAACCCAACGCCGGCAAATCCACCCTCTTTAA
>CAVFMC010000030.1:3430-10331 GCA_963623565.1 Bacteroidaceae bacterium
CTCTGTGGTTGCACCCAGGCCATTGTTACCGATATTCCCGGCACCACCCGGGATCTGCTGCGGGCTGAAATTCAGCTGGCCCATAAACTGCAATTTGAATTAATTGACACTGCTGGTATTCGCGAACAACCAGACCAGATCGAAGCGATCGGCATCGCTATGGCCCGCCAAACTTTAGCTAGCGTGGATCATATTCTCTATCTAATCGATGCCGCACACCCGCAACCGGATGATGGCTTAGCTTTTCTAACCGCACAATTGCCGCAGCGGGATAATCAGCCTCATGGCGAATCGTCCATACCAGTTACTATACTCTATAATAAAATTGATCTATTGCCACCTGTAGCCGCCCCTGCGCCAACAGTGCAAACGTTAGCAACGCAGTTATGGCAGTTAAGCGTTTCCTTTAAAACTGGACAGGGCTGTGTAGCGCTAGAGCAGCATCTAGTGGAGCAGCTGGCGCCCAAGAATCTCACCGAAACCGGTTTTAGCGCACGGGAGCGTCATCTGGTGCACCTATGCGCGGCGCTGGCTAACATCAAACAGGCGAGGCAACTGTTACTGCCAGTGTGCTGCCCGAACTGCACGCTCGACCTGTTGTCCCTAGCTGAGGAGCTACGCCTTGCGCATCATCAACTAAATCAAATCACCGGACAAGATCAAACCCAAGAATTACTGGATTCGGTTTTTAAAAATTTTTGTGTCGGTAAATAATAACAAGTAAGCGTATTAAAATTCGCTGATAAATAACAATATGACCCAGGTTGCCCTGCTTAGTGCCCCCCGCTACAACTATTTAAAAAATCAACTACTACAACTAGACTCGCAATTTCTAAATATACCAATTAATAGCAAACAGTTTCCGGATGGCGAACATTATTGGCGACTGGCTAATAGTCGGGTACTACGTAAGCAGCCGGCAGTCTATCTGGCGGATGCCACTAACGATAGCGCCATTTTTGAACTCTATAATATCGCCTCGGCGCTGGTGCAGCAGCAATGCTCTGAGCTCCATCTAGTGCTACCCTATCTAGGCTATTCTACCATGGAACGCACCACCGCCGAAGGAGAAATTGTCACTGCTAAAAATCTCGCTTCGCTGCTTAGCGCTATTCCTACCGCTCCCCATGGTAATTTTATCTATCTGGTAGATATCCATTCCACAGGTACCCTCTATTATTTTGAGCGCACTATCCATCCGATCCACCTAACCGCTGCCGTCCCGCTAATTCAACAGTTAATTACCGACATTGCTATTGATACTAACACTAACGATAACCCTACACCACCGATTTTAGCTTCCACCGACATGGGTCGGGCTAAATTGATCGAGCACATGGGTAACCAGTTACACTTGCATACCGCTTATATGATGAAAAAACGCTATCCGGATGGACGGGTGGCTGTTCAAGCCTTAAACGCGGATGTTTGCGATCAGACGGTGATTATTTTTGACGATATGATCCGCTCCGGTAGCTCTTTAATCCAGGCGGCGCGCGCCTATCATGAAGTGGGCGCCGCGCAGATCTATGTAGCTGCGGTGCATGGGGTCTTCACCCCAGATGCTCTAGATGCGATCCAGCAGAGCGGCCTGATTCAAGCTGTTTACTGCACCAATTCGCATCCTAACGCGCAGTGTGCCACGTGGGTGATGAACGCCAATTCCAATCTCGATCCTGCCTACACTGCCACCGATGCGTTGTCGCCACCACTACCCTTTGTTCAGCTTTTAGATATTGCGCCCATTATCTATCACAATTTAGTGATTTAACCTAAAAAAGACCAATGAGCGTGCATTTATTTTATTTCCTCAATTATATAATCGCCGCGCTAAGGCGGCTTATTTAACCATTACGTGCGTACGCCTTAAACTCCTGACACACTACCGTCAGTCACTACCTAATTGATAAAAAGGGCTTAAAGTTTAAAAGTTTATGGGTTAGGTCGCATGCATGTGAATACAAAATATAAGAAGTTAAGGCAAAATACATTACCGATACTCCTAGCCTAGCGTTAAAATCACTACAGTATATCTATACCTCCGTCCTTTTCCCATTAGACTAGGTCCAACAGCAAGAATCGCACCGTACTAGCATGCGTCAACATAGGCTATCAATTCGCGGTTAGCAATAATGCCGAGCACACAGCTCTTCAAAAAGCCCAGCCACTACTAATCTAATCCAAATAGGCTGTTGGTGGCATTGTGATTGTACTTTTGTTTAATGTTTTGTTTACACCCTATGTTCATAGCACATTTTTGCTACTGCGCATCTTTTGCTACCCATTCTATAGCTAAAGCGTTTACCATACTCGTACCTGCGCATACTCTCTACATCATCCACCAAACCACCCAAAATTACATAGCTGCAGCGGATAAACTGGGACTACTATCATCTACTGACTCTTTGCTGCAAGTATTATTTGCGTCTCTGAACGACAATTTAAATAACCCAGTTAGAGCAACAGCTAATATCATAATGCTTGGTACCAGCGTTACGCTGAGAAACCCCCTGTTACCCTTCCAATTCCTACTGCTATCCATGCCAGACTAGAAGCTGATGAAATAACGCAACCAGCAATTCCAACAAGAACAGGCACAAGCCCAACTATACTTAATGCTACCACGCTGAACAACCACCTATCTCATATACACCAAAACTTTCCCGACTAATAATGCTATATAAATCATTTACTGATTATGCAGAAGCACGTAGTAAGTACAACAAATTTTCCTAACAAGCGCCATCTTCTTTTTAGCTTTGTTCATCCGATCAATTTACGTTTTTTGTCCAAGTCTTTACATTCGTAACGCCATAGGTGCTACAGATATATTTATCTGACCCTAGTGATCTTATGATAATATTTTTATTCTTCCCATTCATCCGTATCGTCTTAATAACTTGATATGAGATGGAATTACCGTTATTTGTTCACTAGCCGTCTAAACAATATAAATTAAATAATTCCTATTAATTATTCAGCGAATACGAAATATAGGGAAAATATCGCCGAGCAGCAGCTAGTAAACTAACCCAGCCCAAGCTAAGAAGCGATAATGCCTTACGCACTCAATCCGGCTAGCTTGCTGCTGCGTCTAGCGACTGGATAACCCACTAACCGCACGGAACTTCCGCTTATAACGATGGCATTTCACCCAGTCTTTTCGAACTACCTGGTCCGCCTGGGTCAACAATTGTAAGACCGATGAGCTGCGCTGTACTTGACTCCAAAAACTAATTTGCGGACTATACTCACGTAACAATCGGTGAAGTGTTAACTGGTGTAAAATTTGGAGATTAAATGTGGAAGCGAGTTTTAAATTATCAATCAAGCCGCGCAAAAGATCACAGACTCGAGCTTCAGTCCAAACTAAATTTTGATGGCCTATCCGATAACAGTAGCTAAATATCGGCAGAGCATAAAACAGCTGCGCTACCAGCATCGCCTGTATAAAAAAGGTGGGTCTTCGAAGCGGATATAAGGCGGAAACAACAGCTGATGTTTAATCAGAAAATTTCGCTGGTAAAGAAAACGGTAAAAACCATAATCATATTGATAATCACAATATTTAATGTAGCCAGAACGCGTAAAAGCTTGTTTATAATTCACTGGATCCAATTGATGAGCTAAACAGTGCTGATCCGCCTGATCGATCATCACAAGCGAACCACCGCAAAGACATACTTTTTGAAATTTAGCCGCTTTAAACAGCTGCTCTAAAATATCGGTAGCAGGATAATAATCATCCGCATCCATAAAAGCGATATACTCGCCATCAGCTGTCGTGATTCCAATATTACGCGCCGCAGACACCCCGGCATGAGCATGGCTAATTATTCTGATGCGCGGATCCTGCTGGGCGTACTGCTTGATAATAGCTAAAGAAGCATCGGTCGAGCCATCATCGACACAGATTATCTCCAACTCACCCAGAGTTTGGTTAAGGATGCTATCTAAACAAGTTGGTAAATATTGCGCGGCATTATAAACCGGAATAACAACAGAAATAGCGCTAGCCACCTAGTGGTCCATGATAGTTATTATTTATAATACAATAAGCCCTGGTCATGATTGATGCTTATATCTATCAATATCTTCCACGAGCCTCTAAGTGGCTGGCTAACCAGCTTACTTCACTAGTAGCGCTTTAATTTTAGCGTTTAAGCGACTTTTGCAGCGCGCAACTTTATTGCTATGCGCTACCCCTTTATTAACAAAACTATCCAGCTTGCACACAGTCTGCTGAAAAAGTTGATTAGCAGCCTGACCATCTCGTGCGCTGATCAGCGTCTCTATCCTTTTAATGCAATTGCGAAATGCCGAACGCATGCCAATATTATGCAAGCGACGACTTTCGCTCTGTACCGCTCGCTTTTTTGCTGACTTTATATTAGCCACTAATATTACCTCTTAGTTTAAGTTTAATTTGTTAATCGTTTAACTGTTTAATTAAATTATATTATAAATTACATTAATAAATAAATTGTATTAATAAAGTTGTATTAGTTTTAGTAATTTTTAGTTATAAAGATATCATGGGTCACTAAGCCTATAGGCCATAAGCGCTAGAGCGAAGTGATGCCGCGCCCTACAGCAGCGGCACCATTAATAACGCTACAATATTTACAATTTTAATTAACGGATTAATAGCGGGGCCAGCAGTATCCTTGTAGGGGTCGCCGACCGTATCACCGGTCACCGCTGCTTTATGCGCTACGCTTCCTTTGCCACCCAGCTTACCACTTTCGATATATTTCTTAACGTTATCCCAAGCGCCACCTCCGGTGGTCATCGAGATGGCTAAGAAGAGCCCGGTAACGATAGAACCCATCAATACTCCACCGAGCGCCCGGGCCCCCAGGAACTGACCTACTAAGACCGGCACGATCACCGGGATTAAAGATGGCACGATCATCTCTTTGATCGCCGCACCGGTTAAAATTTTCACCGCTGCCGAATAATCTGGCTTGGCGGTGCCTTCCATTAAACCGGCGATACTCTTAAATTGACGACGCACCTCATTTACTACCTCGCCTGCTACCCGTCCCACCGTCTCTAGTGCTAACGCGGCAAAAATGTAGGGCACCAAGCCGCCAATAAACAGACCAATAATGGTTTCTACTTCCGGTAGATTGAAAGAGGTGTAGCTGCCAGCCAATTCTAGCGCATGGTCATAGTCGCCAAAGAGCACCAACGCCGCCAGCCCCGCTGAAGCGATAGCATAGCCCTTAGTCACTGCTTTAGTGGTATTCCCCACCGAATCTAACTCATCAGTCACCTGTCGTACTTCCGGCGCTAAACCTGCCATCTCCGCGATACCACCAGCATTATCGGTAATCGGGCCATAAGCATCTAACGCTACCACAATTCCCGCCATCGACAACATAGCCGCCGCCGCCACCGCAATGCCATATAAGCCAGCTAAACAATAGCTAACGTAAATGGCAATACAGACCGCCAGCACCGGCAGCGCGGTCGAGCGATAAGAAAGCGCTATCCCGGCGATAATGTTAGTAGCGTGCCCAGTAGTGGAAGCATCGGCCACTTTACGCACTGGGGAATATTCCGATGCGGTATAATATTTAGTAATATAGACCATCGCCACAGTCAGCACAATCCCCACCGCCGCCGCGGCATAAATCTGCCAAAATTCTAACTGACTAGATAACCCCACGAGATAGATATCTAAGTTATTAAGTTCTTTAAACATGTATTGAGTTAAAGGGTAGAGTGCAATTAGGGTAAAGAGGCCGGCCACCCAAAAGCCTTTTAGCAGTGCCCCAATTACCGTACCTCCTTTGCCGCCCCCACAACGACCACAAATCCGCACAAAAAAACTACCGATAATAGTGGCAAAAATGGCCAAGCCACCCATCGCTAACGGATAAATCACCGCCGCATAAGTAAGGCTGGAATTCAGTTCACCAAAAAAAGTACTGCCCAGAAACATCGCGGCCACCAGCGTCACTACATAAGTTTCAAACAGGTCGGCGGCCATCCCGGCGCAATCCCCTACGTTATCCCCCACGTTATCAGCGATCACCGCCGGGTTGCGAGGATCATCCTCGGGAATATTAGATTCAATCTTACCTACTAGATCGGCGCCCACATCTGCACCTTTAGTAAAAATCCCGCCGCCAAGCCTGGCAAAAATAGAAATTAGCGACCCACCAAAAGCTAGACCCACCAACGGCTTAATGCTCTCCGCTAGAGTAGCACCACAACAAAACAGTTTGCAGGCAAAAAAACCAGCTACTCCCAGCAGCCCTAAACCAACTACCAGCAGCCCGGTGACTAAGCCACCGCTAAAGGCTAATTTTAACGCTCCGGGTAGCCCGCTACGCCATGCCGCGGCTGTGGTGCGCAGATTAGCTCGCACCGAGACATTCATACCGATACAACCGGTTAAACCGGAAAAAATCGCCCCGATAGCAAAAGCAGCAGCGGTATGCCAACCACCCACACTCTCCAAGCAACTGATAATCAAAAAGAGAATCAATCCCACTACGCTAATCACTTTATATTGCTTGCCTAGGTACGCTCGAGCCCCCTGTTGGATGGCCCACGCAATCTCGCGCATCTTCTCATTGCCGGTCGGCTGTCGCAAAATCCAACATATCATTGCGCCACCATACCCTAGTGCCACTAGCGCACATCCTAGCACCGCCCACAAAGACATCGTACAAAAACTCATAAGATCTTCCTTTTTACTTTATTTACTTGCTACCTTCTATTACTATTGCCCTTTACTATCCAATACTTACTATTTATACCCACTATTTACCCGTGCTATTACTTACGTTTACTATACCCTATTACTTATCAACAGCTCAAAAAATCGCCTCCGTTCCGGTTGTTCGTTCCGGTTGTTATTATCTATATAATAATTATTTTGTCAATC
>CAVFMC010000031.1:0-3040 GCA_963623565.1 Bacteroidaceae bacterium
CATCAGATGATTGATCGAGGCGATTTTTTAGAATACGCCAATATCTTTGGTAACTATTATGGCACCTCTAGGGTACTAGTAGAGGAGCGGTTAGCGGACGGTAAGGATCTGCTATTGGAGATTGATTGGCAGGGGGCCCAGCAAATCAAAGCGAAATATCAGGCCTGCGTTACCATTTTTATTTTGCCCCCTTCACTCGCCGCTTTAGAATTACGTTTAGTGAAGCGTAAAGGTGATTCGCAACAGGCAATTGCAGAACGAGTAGCTGGCGCGGTTAACGATATCGCTCATTATCCCGAATTTGATTATTTAGTAATTAACGATACTTTTAATCAGACCGTAGATGAACTACGGGCAATCATCACCAGCCATCGGTTAAAATGTGCGCGCCAGGTGCAGCAGCAACAGAAGCTATTGCATAAACTACTGAAAGGTTAGTGTAAGTTATAAAGTAGCGCCACCGACAGCAAACCAGTCGTTAGCCGCATACTATACATACTATAAAAGTGCAAGTTATCTAGGTCATCAATTATGCAGGTAACCACTAAACCAAATAAACTTAACCCCCAGATAATTATGCGCCTACCTCGCCGTAATAAACCGCTACAACAGCAAATCGTTAGCCTCTTAAGCGGCCACACTGACTGCGACGGTTCCGTCATTATTCTTAAGTTTGATGAGCAACATCAACAGTCGCTAGCGCTGCCACTTTTGCTACGCATTGCGGATGCGAATGAACAAACGCCAGAACAATACGCGGATAATGTTGTAATCGAAAATCTCAAAAAATTTGCGATCGTGTGGTTCTACAACGATAAGCAAGATTCATTATTCTCCCCAAAGATCCTACCGCCAGAGCAACCAGAACAAGAGCGGCAACTAAAACGTCAGCTTTTATTACATCTAGACCATAATTATTGGCTGAGCCGCGTCGTATTTAAATTTTTAATTGATCAGGTACCCTTTATTAAGGCTTGGCGTGAACTGCTTACTTATGACCAGAAACAAGCAGAATTTAATTATGGCCAGTATACCAGTCGACTTAATTTACCGAAACAGGTGCAAAAGGTTCATGATTGCGTAACCAAACTGGCTGACATAATTAAACAATCCGCTCCACCGTTATCACAAAAAATAAATGATAAATATCAGCAATTTTGGCAGTGCTTAGCGTATGGGCTAATCTTAACAAATCTACTGCGGATGTGCAGTACCCATTTAGAATTCCTGCGCATCTTAATAGACACTGCAACTGATTTAGTAGATTCGTTTCAAAAATTTTCAGATGACATCCAGCAGACGCTTGCCTATTTTGTTACAGCGCTACTGCAAGCAAACGATAGTCAATATACAAAAGTTAACTCGCTTTTAGTTTCTCATTATCAAGGGCCGGTTGATAGGCCAATAACCTTAGAATACTCTAAAACAATACACCGGATTGAACAACTATTAGCTCGATCATTTGCCATTATGCAAAATCCAGCACAGCATCGCCTAATCCTGGCCGTACTGTTCCAATTAAAACAACAACAGCCGCAGCTAGACATTACCCAGGTGATACAGCAATTCCGGTCCAACTTAACCAACAAAGGTCTCATCATCGACGTAATTATTGACAATCAAGCACGTAAATTCCAGATAAATAAACCGGCTATAGATAATATTCTACGATTTATCCAAACCGCCACCCTACCGACACAGAATCCGGATTTGATCTTAGCGGCATTTTTCGCCAATCAGCCACTCACTATCCTTTATTGGCTCATGGAAAGCGCCTCTCACCCGGATGATAAACTGTTATCCCAGCTGAAGACCGATGGATTGTTAAGTTTGGCCGTCCCCGACCTCCACTTACCACTTTGTAGTGCTAATTTGTGTCGACAACTGGGATTAACCATTGCTCCAACAGGTAAACTTAATAGCTCAGCTTGCGCTCATGGCATTACTAATACCGCATCATGGTTGCCAATTATACTAACAACGATTATGAAGCAGCTAACTTTCCTAAACATACGGCAACATGATGATCTAGAACAACTGTTTCAGTCCTTTTTGCCTGCTATAGCCTCTCTAGCTGAGAACTATCAGACCCATCGTCAATCATTTGGCTCTTTCACTCAAACCCAGTTAGAACAGGAGATTTTATTGCCGTTGCTGCAGCTTTGTAAACAAAGTGCGACGTCGCCAACAGAGGGGTTAGACCGCCTATTTCAATGGCTATTAAAAGACGATTATCCGAAAACTGCGCAATTATTTCTTACCTTGCTGCAGTATGACCTGGATATCCCGAGTAATTTTTTTCAGCATTTATTAGGAGAAACCAAACCGCTTTCAGCTAAACTTAACACCGCTAATTATTTAATCTATAGCTTATTTCGTGGTTACTTTAAGTTTCTCATCTATTTAATCCAGCTTGGCATTAAGGAAAAGGACTATAACAAGCGTCTAGCACAATTGACCACTTACCTGATAGCAAACGATCCTGTGGCAGTACAAGAAGCATTACGGATACTATTTACTAGCAGTTATAATGATGAACGATTACAATTAGTCAAACTATTTATCAACCTAGCTGCTAAGACCCCACGCCTCGCTAATTTTATAAAACCACTATTAATTGATCAAACCGTTGTTATAAATGCTACCGCTGATAATAGACAAGATAACCAGACACAGCTTAACTGTAGTTGTTTAACGCGGGAGCTGCTCTATGGTAATTTTGCACTCTTTCAACGCCTTTACGAACTTTTCCCAACAGATGCGGCCAGCTTAGATCAACAACTACTTCAACCGCTCTATTTAAGCGATAATTTAAGTGATAATAGACATGTTAACTATATAAGCCTTATCTTGGATAGTAACGACCTATGGTTAGTAGAACACTTTTTACGGGCGATTAAAAATTGTCAAAATATACCGGAAACTAGCAAGCTACATGATCCATCAGCATTTTTAGATAGTATTTTAGCAGCATTGACTGAAACTATCCCTGACCAAAATCATCGACCGCGCAGTCGTTTAATCAGTAAGTGGTTAGCTG
>CAVFMC010000031.1:3050-10173 GCA_963623565.1 Bacteroidaceae bacterium
AAATACAAGTTATCGAATTGATCACAGGCTTTTTAAATCAGCAGTTAACCGCAACGCAAAAAGCCAACTGCTCCCAAAGCTTAGCGCTTACTCACTTAACTACGCAACAGCTAATCGCCTGTTTAACTATCGCAATAGACGCTAATGCCGTCCAGGCTCTGCGATTTTTAGTAGCAGCAACAGCACGCCAGCTAACGAATCAAGATCTAGTGCAACAGTTTTATGCCATGCTTAACGATTCGCCGCCAAACTCTAACTCTAATAACGGTCGTTTAAATTTGCTTTTATTTGATCGGCATTCTGAACTCACTAATGTAGTTATTGATATTCTTGCTTACCAACCAACTATTCTACTACAAGCCATCGCTACGCCCTGCTCCTATTTAAAGCAACACTTTGACAATTATCTCAGCGCTGCGATTCGATTTAAATTTACCGCTACCATTAACCTGATCAGCGCGCGGATGTTGCAATCAGATGAAGGGCGCAAAGGGCTAATAGAAGATATACTGCTAGCTAAAAGAGATGACATAGAATCGCTAAGTTTTTTTATTAATGTCTGGGCTGAAAATAAGCTTGATAAAACTCTTTTTTCAGCTTGCCTAGATTATGCTTTTACTATAGCCGATCAAAAACCACCGTTGGCAGAAAAAATTATCAACCTCTTTCTGAACCAACCTAGATTTCACCCCTTAATTATAAAAAGTGCAACCCAAGAGCTAACGATTGACCCTAATGATACTAATGCTATTACCCCTGTTATCCTGGCTGCTGATGCTGTTACCAATACCATCGTTGCTGCTCCAGCGCCGCCACATTATTATCATTATAAGCGCATGATTTATGAACTAAAACAGGGACATTTAAGCATTTTTAAGCTGTTACTAGCCGCTTTTCCAAAACAAACTGACGTTATTCAACTACTACATGCATGGAGCCAATTTATAAAAGATAGTACTGCCGCCGATCAACAGCTGGTAGTGTTTAATCTTTTTGACGACTTTAGTCATAATGGCATTAAAACGGAGTTGAAACCTGTACTCAAAACAATGTTGAAAACCACACTAGTTATAGACTGTTTGCCTCGGCTATACAATAATCAAATTAGCACTGCGTCTCATACAAACCAGGCACTTAACTGGCACGAGAGTTTTATAACACTGCTGCTGGAGTGCGCCATGGAGCTCGGCCATACCCATCTGTTGCAGACCGCCATTGATACCCTGTGCCATTTCGACAACTTTTTACAGTCCTTTTTAAAAATACTGGCTAAACCAACCAAGTTGGCAGAATTTGAAGACCGAGTTAGTCAGGTGCAAGCTATGCCAATTTCCTCTTTTGGCATCAATCAGGAACTATTGATTGTTTCGAATAAAACAGATAATTATCTACAGTGTATTATCCATTGTTATCCATCTGATAAGAATGCTGCGTTAATGACGATTATGAGAATATTTACGCAACCATTTTCTTATATAAATATAGAACGCATAAAAAAGCAGTGTCAGGACACGGAGCCTGGTCAGATTTATGAATCGGCGTGGGTTAAGGAAAAAATATTGACCATGCTCGAACTGTTCTTCTATAGACAATTAGCCATAGACAACAAACAGAATCCGCCGCAATTTTCTCCTATCCTTTTTTATCAACATCTCGTGCCATTACTAATTCGGTTTGAAAAAGGATCGTCAGAATTGCAACTCATTCTGAATTTAATTGCAAGAATTTGGATAAGAATCGTGCCACTGGCATTGTCCAGTTTAACTTTCAGTTTTACTAGCTTCACATCAAATAACCATAATGATATCGTGGTTAGAAAAATAATAAGCAGGGTTATTTATGATGTATTAGACGTTATTTTTAGTAAATATTTTCGCACCGGTATTATAGCGATAATGACTAAAGCCAAATGGAATTGTGCCCCCATCATTTATTACTTGTTAGCCTGTTGCTCATTTAAATCATGCCCTGTATCAAATATAGAACTATTGACTCGCCATATTCATCTATTTAACGATTATCCTGAGTTATTATTTCGCTTAATAACTGGGTATGTAAGTAAAGCGGATAAGCAGGACCGAGTTATTTTTTGCGTTTATAATGAAGAAATCTTTACTATGGGTAAGAACATATTTACTTCAACTTATAAATGCACTATCGCCTCATTTCAGCACTCTGTGGATGATTTGATAGATAAAATGTTTTTAGTCTGGTTGATGACTCATAAAAATGCTGATAGAATAAAAGAACAGCAATTAATCCAATTGGCTTGCGAAATATTAGTCACTTTTGTGAGCAGTAAAAGGGGTAAAATAATGCTTTCGTATTTTATAAACCAAGCTTTAACATCCACGGAGCCTTGCATTAAAATAACAACAACTGAATTGCAGCATTTTATCGAAAAAATACGCGCGCATGAACAGATAGCGCAGCCCATAAAGGATCAGTCAGTTCTGTATTTAACTAGCTGCTTGAAGCCGTTTGATGAAAAACAAATTGGAAAAAGTAGCAGCGATAATAATTATGGCAAAGAGATTAATGGCGCTGTGAAACCAGTTCTAAACCTGGCAACAGATCGCGATACTGATACGGGCATAAATGCTGATGCAGCAGTTGACACAGAAAAAAATGATGATATTAATGCAGGTACATGCAGCATATTTTAGGCTGACACTAGTTATTAAATATGTGATAAATATGTGGTAAATTATAGCAATAATTTATAGCAATAATATAGATATAGTGAGAACAAAGATAGGTAAGTAACAAATGGCTAGAGTAACTATAGAAGATTGCATCGAGCGAATTACAAACCGTTTTCAGTTAATTTTATTAGTCAGCAAGCGGGCGCAACAGATTCTTAAGGGAGCTAAACCGTTAGTAGCGCTGGATAACGATAAGCCAGTGATCTTGGCGCTGCGTGAAGTGGCTGCAGGTTTAGTGGATGAACAGTATGTTAAAAACATTGAAAATGAGTTAGAAGATTTAAACGCGACCAGCAAGCCGGAGTTTATGTAATTACCAACTGAACTCAATATGACGCTAGCCGTCCATCACGCAGATTTTTTTTCTTATCATCAGCAACTCTTAAGTTGTATCGCTTATTTAGCACCGGATCAGCGTTTAAAGGTGGAGGCGGCGTTTTGCTTTGCCTTGCAAAGCCATCAAGGACAGAAACGGGATAGCGGAGAAAGTTACATCATCCACCCGCTGGTCACTGCCACTATTCTAGCTAATCTGCACTGCGATTGGTCATGTCTAGCGGCGGCGCTGCTGCATGATGTCGTAGAGGATACCGGTATCACTCTGGCCCAGATCGAAGCGGGTTTTGGGCGCGAAATCGCGACATTAGTAGACGGGGTAACTAAATTACCCAAAATTTCCAAAATTTCTAACGTGGAAACTCGGAAGCTGAATCTGCGCAAAATGCTGCTGGCGATGACCCAGGATATCCGTATCGTGCTAATTAAGCTAGCTGATCGCCTGCATAATATGCGTACCCTGCAAGGGATCCGCAGTGCGCCGCGCCGAGCTAAAATTGCGCGGGATGCGTTGGAGATCTACACCCCGATTGCACAACGGTTAGGGGTATATAAAATTAGCACCGAGCTAGCGGATCTTTCTTTTGAGGAACTCTATCCCCACCGTTATCGCATTTTGAATATTGCTATCGAACGGCTGTACGGCAAGCACGCCGAAATTATTGAACAACTTAAAAATCGGGTGGAAAATAAGCTCCATGAATATGGCATCGCCGATTTCGCTGTAGTCTGGCGGATTAAAAATATCTACAGCCTCTATCGTAAAATGATTAAACGGCATAGCTCCTTCATGGAGATTACCGATATTTATGGTATGCGCATTACGGTACAGGATATTGATAGCTGTTATCGAGTACTAGGAATTATTCATCAGCTCTATAAACCAATTCCGGGTAAATTTAAAGATTATATTGCGCTACCTAAACAGAATGGCTATCAATCCTTGCATACCGTGCTGCTGGAACCGTCGGGTTTTTTTTTAGAGGTGCAGATTCGCACCCAGCAGATGGACTATATCGCTAATTTTGGCGTGGCAGCACATTGGCGCTATAAAGCGGATCAATCTACCTTACTGGCTACTGATGGTATGCAACTTGATCCAAGCGCTCAGAGACATGATCTCTTAGCAAACCAGGATAACGCTAGCGCGGCCACTATCCCTGCGACAGCCATGACTGCGCACACTGGATCCGGATTCTACAATTCTAAATGGATCCGCAACTTACTAGCTATCCAGCTAAACAACCTTGATCCTATTGATTTTATTGACGATATTAAAGATGATCTCTGGTCGGAGCAGATTTCAGTTTTTACTCCCAAGGGTGACGTGATCGAACTCTCTTATGGCTCAACCCCGATCGATTTTGCTTATGCCATCCATACCAATATTGGTCATCGCTGCTCTTCCGCCACGGTTAATCATCAATTCGTACCCCTCTCCACCCTACTTAAATCCGGACAAACGGTAGCTATTATTACCTCGCCGGACACCGATGCGGCCCCGGATTTATGGTGGCTTAATTTTGTGGCCACTAGTCGCGCTAAGTGTGCCATTCGGCGTTATTGGCATAATCAACCGTTAGCGGAACGGGTGGCACTAGGGCGTCGGCTGTTAAAACGTGCTTTTAGTTGCATTAACTTAGATATTAAACAGATTTCGAATTATAGTTGGAACGGGTTTTTACGCCATTACCATTGGCATAAACGTAGTGATTTTTATGCTGCGCTAGGGAGTGGCGAATTGCGGCCGATGCTGACCGCTTATCAATTAGTTAGTTGGCAGCAACAAACTAAACAAAACAATCAGACCAAACAAAATAAATTAACAAATGATTGCTGCAGCGTGCTAAAAAGTAATAGTGAGCTGCAGCATGCTATTAATAAGTCAGACAATGGCCCTACCTCAATCTCTTACACCTCGGCTATTAAAGGTGCACTAGGCGTTGAGGTAAAAATAGCCGAGTGCTGCATGCCAGTTTTGGGCGATAATATTGTTGGCTACTTGAACGCTGAATATCAACTAGAGGTACATCTCTCGAATTGTAAGCATTTCAAACGGTTAGCGACGGATCGCGCCCGTATTTTGGCCATTGAATGGGCGGAGAAAGTGAATCAACAATTTCCTACCGTCATCTTGATTCGCGCCATTGCGGGCGGACAAGTCCGATCAGAAATCGAACAGATCGTGGTGCATGCTCACTCCGAGATCCTGCAGCTACAACAAAACATTGGCGATCGTGGCTATCAAACCATCATCTTAAAGCTACTGGTTAATAATATCCAACATCTGGAAAAAATTATGCGGCATATTAGTGGCCTGAATTCTATCCTGGGGGTGATCCGTAAGAACTAAGTAATGCTAGACTAGACCTGACAATTTTATAATAGACCAAATATGCCATAATACGAGACTAGGTTAAAACAGCATCTATTCATAACACTCAATCTGTCTAATAGACATTTTACTGTTAATAGTCTGCTGTTCGCCCCTAGTTTATTATCCATTTACACTGCCAGTTTCTAATTTTTTCTGAATCTAACTCATTATCCAAAGTCAAATGGTTGGAACTTATACTCTAGTGCAACGACAAATTATCCCCCCCCCCCCTTGCTTTTGTTTGTACTGACCTTTTGTTTTTTACTTTTTTATCATCTCTAGATTTTAGCCAGGAAACAGTAGCATTAGTATCTAATGCGATATTTGCTTTATCTTTTAATTGGTTGAGACCAAACACCATTGAAACATCCTTACAAAAGTCGTCGAATATGGCTAGGTCACCCAACTCCTTGCCCATTTCCGTAACAGCGTACAATACTTTACCCGCCCAGTCTTTAGCCCGATTGTATAAATTATCAGACCATGCAAAAGTTTTGTCTCCTACTTTTGATGGTAAACATCCATTAAGTGAAGTGATATATTCAAACATAATCGTAATTTTAGCAATTGCAGTATCGTTCTTACCGATTTTTGCATCAATCTGTTCAGTAACTCGATTATTTGTAATTTTATTCTGAAACACCTCGAGGCGCTCTTTCATTAAGTTTGCGAGTGATGAACCAATCTCTCCCTGAAGATCCTTATCAGGAATGCTCTGTAAATAAGGCGCTACTTCTTTAGCAATTATTGTACTATCTTCTGTATCTGCAAACATTTTGGCGATTTTATTGATTACTGCATCGTTCTTTGTATCAATAGCCAGTTTCATACAACTACCGCCATCAAAGTCAAATAGCTTCGGCCAATAATATTCAGATATAGCATACTTACCATGTAAAACTTCATTAAGCAGTGCATCAATCATCTCATGACTACCACTACTGATTAATAGCTTTAATATTTTCTGCGTATTATCAATTAACAATTCATGACCACCCGCTGTAACACTTAATTTACTCATCTGCTCAAGAGCCAATTTTAGATCGTCAATAAGATCGTTATTTTCAGTTGAGTCCATTGCCCCTCTATCCAGCTGCTCAATTAAATAAGAAACAATAGCCATAAAAACATTCTTGCCCGGATAATCTTTGCACTCAGAGGTTATTATATCTTTTAAGAGCTCCGTCGCTTTGCTAATAGGCATATTATTAGGACGCTTACAAAAGCTATCACAATACTCGATAAAACTGGTGCGTCGCAATTTTCTTATCTCTTTTAAACAATAATCTCGCAGCGTCTCACTAGCATTATCACCCATTATCTTATCCAGGGTTCGCTTAACACTAGTTAATGTGATTCCTATTGCTTCGTCCAATAAATTTTGTCGTAATATCACCAATACACGCTTCACTCCATCATCATTTGATTCAAGTACTAAATGAGTTAATTCCTCTTGAAAATCTCTTTCTGGAAGTCTTTCTTCTTCTTTCGCCCACTGTTCATACTGCTCCATCGTTTCTATCATATTTTATCCTCAATTTTCTCCTACTGTTTTAATTAGACCTATTGCGAAAATAAAACCAGTTGGCCATCCCCCGTCAAGATTAACAATAGCCACACTCCTCCTTCCTGTCAAATCAGGGCGATTAAATGAAAAGGACTAAAATCTAAAACTTTAGAAATTTCTCTATAAAAATCCTTGACT
>CAVFMC010000032.1:0-9342 GCA_963623565.1 Bacteroidaceae bacterium
ACTCGTAGTAGTAGCGATCGGATTAGTCGCGTCTATTATATGTTACTTAATTTAGCGCGTTATAAAACTGCTGGTGCGCGATTGACTCGAATTAAGGTTTCGCAGGATGATCTGGAACTAATTGGCGTGGCGGATGATGTTGATGGTGCTCTAAAAGCTACCATGGCCATTCGTGAGCATCTTGGGATCAACAGTGCATTTAAAACTGATCTGCAGCGATTAGGCAATGAGAAAATTAAATTTAGTCTGGCTACCGCTGGGTTGGTGACTAGTAGTAAGGCGCATTAGTGTAATACCGAATTTTAAAATGAGTACGCATTATGAGTAATTTATTAAATTTAGTAGAGAGTGGTGCGGTAGGCGAAAGTAGTTTTCTAGAACGCTGCAAAGCTCTGGGTGCGCAATTTGATAATTTAAAATTGGAGTATAAACTAGTGGTTCTGTTAGTCACCATCGGTTTATTTTTTGTTCTCTGGCAACTATCACTGCAACAAGCACTGAATAATAAAGCGGCCAATCATAATTGGCAGCTGCAGTCTTTAAGGGACAGTTATGCTGCGCTGAAGGAGCAGGTGACGCGTTTTGAACAGCTACGGGCCGAAAACAAACTACTGTCGATGAGTGAATATCGAGGACAGATAAAGGATCGAACTACGGTAAGCGTAAATTTAGGACAGTGGGGGGAGCAATGGGGGTTGCATCTAGAGTCTAGTAGTCAAGAGGGTGACTATCTCAATCTTAAGTTTAACGGTAATTATCCAGCGACCTTAAAATTTTTTGAGCAATTAGCTAGTGAGGCTAATGCCTTAATTATGTTTGATAGCCTTGAGTACCAAGTGCATGATGGTCAGCCAATGGCTGCGATTAGTTTACGGATAGTGCTAGGAAATAGATAGGTATAGATATAGAATAGACTGGCACGTGGTATAATAAGCAACTAACAAATGGTGAGTGGTGGATGAAGTTTAGTGTATTGATAGCTAAAATGCGCCAACTAGCCTTGCATGCTGTTTTCAGCAGCTTGGTTGTTAGTTTGGACTGGATAGGAGTGGGGATAGTTAGCGTCGTCGCACAGCAGCAGGTGATTAATCCAGTTAAAATAGAGAGCAGTGACGACGCGGCTGCAATGCCGCTCTATGATCCCACATTCACCGTGAATACACCAATCTTGGTTGATGCTGCTTCGCAGCAGCGCCAACTAAATCTCTTAATTAGTGCGGTGGTGATCGGTGATGGTCGCCGGGAGTTTTTGTTTCGCGGACGTTGGTATCACCTTAACGATGAACTTTTAGACCAGTGGGTAGTTAAAGCGATTACGAGTGACTACCTGTTATTTACTCATAAAATCACGCAGGAAGAGTGGATTCTGAATTTACGAAAATAGCAAGCGTAAGTATATAAACCAAATCAAGCCCAGTGTGGTTTATATATCTTATTTATTATATATTGGTTGATTGAATTGTTTATTATTGATTGCATCGACGATAGTTTTTATGAATAGGACAATAAAAAGTGCCGTGTTGGTCAGCATAGTGTTGTTGGGGGCTGTGATGACGGGTTGTAGCGTGAAAGCGCCATCTAACGACGGCCGTAAAGCGATTGAGGAAGCGTTACGGGAAAGCATCCAAAATAATGAGCGCTTAGAAAAAACGGGCAAGCTAAAGCCGTCGGTCAAACGGGCACTTACCCCCGAACTAGAGATCGCGCTGGGCCGTAAGCATAGGTACGTATCTGATGCTCCGCGTTTTGATGTGATCGTCAATAGCATACCGGTAAAAGATTTTTTTGCGGGCTTGGTTAAAGATGCCAAATATAATATCATCGTCGATCCAGCTATTAGCGGCTTAATAACCCTGAATTTAAGACAGGTGACTATTGCTCAGGTAATGGAAGCGGTGCGGGATGCTTATGGTTATGAGTTTGAAGAGACTGCGTACGGCTTTCGGGTGTTTCCCAAGCAGCTAGAAACCAAAGTTTTTCGCCTTAATTATATTGATATTGCGCGTAGAGGTAGTTCTTATACTACTATGAGCGCGGCTCGGCAGATTAGCAGCAATGCGGGTGGAGGCGCTGGAGGAGGGCCTAGATCCGGGCATGGTGATGCAATGTCTAATACCGGTGGTTCGGTAGACACCGAAAGTGAAGGCAAGTTTTGGGAGGTGCTAAAAGAGAATTTAGATGCACTAATTAGCAGCAATAAGGATAGTGGGGCGGTAGTAGTAGTTAACCAAACCGCCGGCACGGTGATCGCTAAGGCTTATCCCGGTGATTTAAGAGCAATCGCACGCTACCTTAATAAAGTGCAATCGATTATTCAGCGCCAGGTGATTATTGAAGCCAAAATTTTAGAGGTGGAGCTATCAGCCGAATTTAATACTGGAATTGATTGGAAACTCTTTGGTATCCATCAAACCGTGCCTGGGAGCAGTATCGACAGTAACTTTGCCTTTGGGGCGGCGATGGATATTACTGCTACCGGTGGTTCGGCTTTTAATTCGGCGATCACGCTATTAAATTACCAGGGCAATGTCAATGTGCTTTCTAGTCCCCGGGTAGCTACGCTCAATAACCAAAAAGCGGTAATTAAAGTGGGTACTGATCGGGTATATGTGACCAACGTGAGTAGCGATACCAATACCAGTGGTAGTAACGCGGTTACTACCTCATCAATGACTTTAACACCCTATTTTTCTGGGATTTCGCTCGATGTGACCCCGCAGATTGATGAGGATGATAATGTGACTATTCACATTCATCCGATCATTAGTACGGTGACCGATGATCTGCGTACTTTTACGGTTAATGGGCAGAGTCAGTCTCTGCCGTTGGCGCGTAGCGAGATGCGAGAATCCGATACCGTGGTGCGCGCTAAGAGCGGTCAGGTGATTGTGATCGGGGGTTTGATGAAGAGCAATAATAGAATGTACACCCGTTCCACCCCCGTATTAGATCAGATACCGCTAGTTAATAACGCCTTTAAATCTACTGCTCGCGGTTCAGGCAAATTTGAGTTAGTGATTCTGTTGCGGCCGGTGATTGCTAATGGTGCTAATTGGCAAAAACAGCTCAAGGAGGCGGCAATTAACATCTCACGGATGAAAGATAATGATGAGTATCGCTATCGAATCGAGGCAGATCGACCGGATAGCTATGGCCGCAGTCGTTCCAGAACTAGGTGATTATAAATGTGGGTAAGAAAATAGAACAGAACAGAAAACATGAGCAAACTATCGTCAAAGATACAGCAATGGGTTAGTGGTCTGACGGCCAAAATAAGGGCTGCAACGTTATTTTTGGTGGCCCATAATAATAAAGAGCGACGAGGCTTTATAGTCGGGTTCTTAGCCGGCTTGGCGCTGCTAGCGGTAGGTGGTTGTGTAGGTTGGTGGTATGGTAGTGGTCATGGTCGTACCGTAACTAGGATGACGGACTTACGCCGACTCGGAATGGCGGTAACTCGGACGGCAGCGAATGCTAAGCCGGTGATGGTAGCTGGCCGAAGAGTGGTTCATGTTCCTAGTCGGTTCCCGCTAGCTAAGAGGCGGCACCTGATGGGCGCCAGATCCTCTTTGTTGTCAGATGGTCGTCCGCGTAGCGCTAATGCGCGTCGTACTACTCCGGTACAGCTCCATCATTATCAGCTAACGCCAGATAAAGATAGGGATAGTTGGTGGTTGGTGTTGTTTGTTAGTGAGCTACCTAAATTTCGGCTACGTAGCGATAGCCAACATCCTTATTTATTACAGTTATACAATACAGTTTATCCTAAAGATGATATAGCTTTTAATAGTGAATATCATGTTCGCGATAATCAGACTGTTGGTCCGATTAAAGCCTTACGCTGGGAGCGTGATATTGCAGATACTAAGATGATCTTGGAATTAAACGGCAGTGATAAACAGCAGCGTGATTATATCATCGCTAAAATCGAATCCGAAGGAGCAGCTAGCCGACCCGATCGTTCGAACATGACTGATCCATTAGCGCGATCAGGAGCGGCGACAGATGCGGCGGCTGCTTACGCTAATGACGCTAAGATCAAGATCCAGCTAGTCAAAGTCGCAGGTGAAGGGCAGATCGTGCATAATCCCAATCTGCATAGTTGGCATAGTGGCGAACTGATGGTGGATAGCGATCATGGGTTTACCGCGACGACCAGCCGTTATCTAGCTAGTAGCGCTCCTATGGCTGATTTTGATCAGTCAAAAACGTCGCAATCGTCGCAGCAACTGCAGCAGCAGCGACCTGATCAACCCGATCAACCAGGTCAACCATTCCTACAGTCCCATCAGCCCCAGCTGCCAGCCCCAAATGACGTCGCATCCCATGAAGATTTTGTGGTGCGACCGGTGCGCTCCGCGATGAGCCGCCACGATCGCTTAGCTCTTATTATGCAACAGGTGGATGATCGCCTAGAGAATAATGATATCGCGGGTGCCATCCAAAAGTTATATACCGCGGTGGGTGAGTTTGATGCTGACAACGAAGCCACGGTGATGTTAGCTTCTTTGCTGTTTGAAACAGGTAAATTAAGGGAAGCGGAGAGCGTGTTAGATCAGGGGCTGCGGCGCGCTCCGCGGGATCTGGTGTTAAATGAACTTAAGGCCAAAGTACTGATTGATGATGGGTTATACCAAATGGCGCGGGAGTGCCTGATGCAGATCGTGACTCCTAATGATCTAAAGCATGCTTCGGTAAATAGTTTGGCTTTACTGGGACTGGTGGATTATCAGTTAGGCCGGTTCGCAGAGAGTGTAGTAGTATATCATGAATTAACACTCAAAGAGCCAGGCAAGGCGGCCTGGTGGTTAGGGTTAGGTATGGCCTTAGAGGAGATTGGCAAGCCGGATGCGGCCAAAGCAGCGTATCGACAGGGACTAGCGATCGAAGGGGTGCCGCTAGAGATGCGAGAGTCGCTGTCGGAAAAGTTGTATTTAATTGAGCATCACAAAATCGAGCAAAGACCGCGGTCTGTCCAGCATCAGCCGTCTAATAGTAACAGCAAGACAGATGCCATACGATCAGTTACGGACGATCGACTGACAGCAGTAAAACCGGTCGCAACTAAACAAGAGCAAACGAATGAACTTATTCATTAGCGCTAATATTATTAATAGCATTAATAGAACAGTATTTATTAAAATGTAGTGGCGCAGCGGGTGTGATAAAGATGAAAGAACAACCGGTAGATCTAAATAATTATCTGTTAAACGCACGGGTAGCGCGTAATCTACCGGAAAAACATGCACGACACTTTAAAGCGGTGATTTTGGATATGACCGGAGATAACTATTTAGTCGCCATGGTCAATCCAAAAGATCTTTTTGCGGTTGATGAATTAACTCGAATTTTACGTAAACCCTTAGAGTTAGTGCAGGTGCGGGAAGATGAGCTGAATTATCGTTTAGATCAAATTTATCGTAAGGGATCGGAGATCGAGGGTTTTACCGAGGAGTTAGCTACCGAGCTGCAGAATCGTGGTTCCAATCAAGGCGCAGATAACGCTTCCGATCCAGCGGTGATTAAGCTTTTACAGTCTATTTTTGAAGATGCGATGCAGGTGTCTGCTTCCGATATCCATATTGAACCGGAAGAACATTACTTGCGGATTCGTATGCGGGTGGATGGATTGTTGCAGGAGCAACGTTTTTCGGTTAAAGGCAAAGAGTACGTAATTCAAGCTTTAGCGCAGCGGTTAAAACTGATTGCCGGGCTAAATATTGCCGAGCGACGGCTACCCCAGGATGGTCGTTTTGATATCGAAGTTGGTGAAAATCGCTTAAGTATTCGTTTATCCACCATGCCGGTGCGTTTTGGTGAGACGTTGGTGATGCGGTTGCTACGTAAAGACGCCAAAGTCTTTCATTTAGAAGATAGCGGGATGGCGCCGGAGATGCTGGCACGATTTAGGCGCTTAATTAAATTAGCTAACGGGATTATTTTAGTCACTGGACCGACCGGTAGCGGTAAAACTACTACCTTATATGGCGCGCTCTCCGAAATTAATGATATCTCCAAAAATATTATTACTATCGAAGACCCGATCGAGTATATCCTGGATGGCGCCAATCAGGTGCAGATTAATACTCAGGTGGGTCTAACTTTTGGCCGAGTGTTGCGGGCGATTTTACGCCAGGATCCTGATATTTTATTAGTAGGCGAGATTCGTGACCAAGAGACAGCGGAGATTGCATTGCGGGCTGCTATGACTGGGCATATGGTTTTTGCTACTCTCCATACCAACGATGCGCCCAGCAGTGTTACCCGGCTGGTGGACATTGGAGTGCAGAGCTTTCTGGTGGCCTCCACCGTAGTGGCAGTGTTAGCCCAGCGGCTGCTGCGCCGGGTCTGCCCACGTTGCGCGCAGGTGGTGCCGATCTCCGCCAATGAACGGATTTACCTTAGTAATTTTTTTAGTGAGAGCGAGCTGCAGCAGGAGTTTGTGATTGGTAGCGGTTGTGAATATTGTAACCATACCGGTTATCGTGGTTTGATCGGGATTTTTGACCTACTGGAGATGACCTATGAGATGAAGGAGGCGTTGCGACGAGACGGCAGCGAGGGTTTTATGAGTTTTGTTGGCGATCAAGGTCGTTTGGCGCTGATCCGTAACGCTTTTGCGTTAGCGGTAGCTAAGAAAGTTTCCTTGGCGGAGATTATACGGGTAGTGGGCATTTAATTTATTGTTTTATTCTTTCGCCGCTTTATTTGCTTAGCATGTTGATTGCTTAATATTGTATGTTAGTAGCTTAATAGCTATAGATGATTATGGTGATTAGGTGGTTTAGCTAAGACGGTTTTATGACAACGCAGTTTAAATATAGTGGTCGCAATCGTTATGGAGAGGCGGTGCATGGGGTCTTAGAAGCGCGCAATAGCTCGGAAGTAGCTACCTACCTAGAAAAACAGGGCATCGTGCCCTTAGATATCATCCAGAGTACAGAAGGGTTGGATCTACTTAAAAAACTTGGCAATCTTACTATTGTTGAAGAGCGTATTAGCGATGAAGAGCTGATGAATTTTTTCCATCAGTTTTCTCTACTCTGTAAAGCGGGTGTGCCTATTAGTAAAGGGTTACGCCGTTTGGCCCAAGTGATTAAAAATAAACGACTGTCGGCAGCAGCCAATACCATCGCGGATGAGGTGGTGGGCGGCACTAGTTTAAGTAGTGCATTTGAGCATCATAACGATATTTTTTCTAACGTGGTGGCGCAGCTGGCGCGAGTGGGAGAGAACACTGGTAGTCTAGAAAATAGTTTTGCTTATCTTAGTGGCTGCCTGGCCGTTAGTCGTCGTAATCGCAGTAAAATGATGGAAACTTTACGTTATCCAATTTTTATTATCGTAACCGCGCTAACAGCAATTCTGTTGATGAATATTTATATTATCCCTAAGTTTGTCAATATGTTTAGTGGGATGCGCTTAACCCTACCCTGGGCCACGCAAATGATTGTGAGTTGGTCCAATTTTATGATTAATCATAAAATTGGTATTTTGATGGCCCTGTTGCTATCGTTTCTGGGTTGGGGACTAGCCAAGCGCGATCAGCGGTTTGTGCTCTGGCTGGATGAGTGGAAACTCAAAATCCCATATATCGGGACCCTGCTACGCTACATTATGATTTCGCAGTTCGCTTGGTCTTTTAATATGATGCTAAGATCCGGGATTTCGCTAGTGCAATCACTAAAAATGAGCGCCGATGCAGTTTTTAATCGTTATTTTAGTCTGCAGCTAATGCAGATCGCCGATGAGGTAGAAAAAGGCAGTAGTTTTGCGGATGCAGTGCATCGTAGCGGGATATTTCCATCTACCGCTGAGCAGATGTTAGAAATTGGTGACGAAACCCAGCGCTTAGATGAGCTGAGTATGATGCTAGCCAAAGCCTACGACGAAAATGTAGAGCGATCCTTATCTTTATTATCCGAAGCGCTGGAGCCGATTTTGCTGGCGGTGGTGGGTGGTGTGGTGTTAATCATGGTGCTGGGGATCTATTTGCCGATGTGGGATATGATGCAGCTCTTTAATAAATAAAATCAATGATTAATAATAACGAAAGTCTGGAGTATCAGATATAATATCTTACTTATGCAACAACGCGGCGGTTTTACTCTTGTTGAATTGCTAGTAGTATTAGCAGTTGTAGGTATATTAACTGTAGTGGCCTATCCGAGTTACCAAAGTTATTTGACGCGGGGCTATTGGATACAGGTTAAGGGAGTAATGCATAGTTTAGCCGGCGATCTAGAGGAATTTCGCTTAACGAACGCTAATCATGGCTACCTAGGGGCGCCCTGGCAGGAGTGGTTGGCCACTAAATATAGCAGGGTGCAACATTATCGCTTACAAGTTGTTTTGACTGCTAACAGTTATCAGATTATCGCTGTGCCAGGGCAGGCCGCTACGGATAATGGCGGCGCGAGTGTCAGCAGTAGTAGCCAAACTAACGTCGCTACGCAGTACAGTACCCTAATTTTACATCAGGATGGTCGGCAGAGCTGTTTACCAGCTCATTGGCAAGGCTGTTGGGAGCAGCTCTCTAATCATTAGCATTAGCAATCAGTATTAGCAAGTGTTAGTAATAATTATCTGATACGCCATCATTGCTTGAAAGCTGGCGCTACTGTCGTTATTTCCTCATCTTGCTCCTGTGCCTATGCTGCAGGCGGTTGATTTAACTGCTGCAACAGGGTTTGGATGGTGGTACGGACCGGTTCATTCAGATATGCATTAACCTCTATGAGTATTTTTTGTTGTGCGGGAATGTTTATTCAGCGCAGATGAATTGATAACCTTTTTTAGCCTGGGTGAGCGATGGGGTTCGAACCCACGACAACCGGAATCACAATCCGGGGCTCTACCAGCTGAGCTACGCTCACCAATACTAATCACGTACAGCAACATCACACCCGTAGCGTCGTTGTGTGCTGCAAACAGCATAAAGCAACATATTATTGCCGCAAATCACGCTCCTTACGGGACTCGAACCCATGTTTTCGCCGTGAGAGGGCGACGTCCTAGGCCACTAGACGAAAGGAGCTAGCAGATTGAATATATGCTAACAGGATCGTTTTTGCAAGCTCTCTATAACATTAAATTGCGGCCGCGTTATCTAGTTGCTGTAGATAAGTTTTAATCCGCAAAAAATCCTGATAGGCTTTAGCTTTTTCTTGGGGGGAACGTAGTAAATAGGCAGGATGATAAGTAACTATGATAGGGGTATGGGTGGGAGCGTAACAGAACTGTTTTCCCCGCAGTTGTTTCATACTCTCTTTGCTCTGCAATAAAAATTGGGCGGCTATCCGGCCGACCGCGACGATCAACGCGGGCTGAATAAGACGTAGC
>CAVFMC010000032.1:9412-10013 GCA_963623565.1 Bacteroidaceae bacterium
GAGTAGTGGGGTACAAGCGCGAATCTCCTCCGGTTGTGGATCGCGATTATGGGGTGGGCGACATTTTAGAATATTGGTGATAAAAATCTGTTGTCGATTTAAACCAATCGCCCGTAGCAGCGCTTGCAGCAGCTGACCGGCTCGTCCCACAAAGGGCTGACCGCTCTTATCCTCCTGTTCACCCGGTGCTTCGCCAATAAAGACCACTTTAGCTAGCAGGGACCCTACTCCCCAGACTAGATGCTGACGGGTACAGTGCAGCGGACAGGCGTTGCAGTTTTGCCATTTAGTCTGCAACTGGTTCCAGCCGTTTTCGCGCGCGGGTAGCAGATATACATCTTGTAGTAAAGGATCTGCCTGATCAACACAATTAAGATGGTCAGCATAATTGCAATCGTGCGTAGTCTGATCGGTTGTTTCCAGCGAAGGGCTGCGTCGTTGCCAATGGGTTAATTCTAAAAGCTTATAATATAAATTTAAATCGTTTTGCTTCATCGTTCTTAAGCCATAAATTATACTACCGAGTTAGTGCATACTGTAGCAAGAAAATAAGATTTTTACCACTTTGAGATCAAAAATAGTTTTTTGCACTATATTAAAT
>CAVFMC010000033.1:0-8155 GCA_963623565.1 Bacteroidaceae bacterium
AAGTGGACATACAAGGATGCTCTAACTAAAATTCAGAAAGAGATCATTAATGAGCTAGATCTGTTTTACTTTAAACGAGACGATATGACGCCTCATGCTAAAGTTCGTAAAACCGCTAAACAGGGATCGTAGGTCCTATACATTGAGGCCGGCATTTCGGTTAGAATTAAATTACTAGCCGGCTTGGTTTAGCGCGTTGTGCATCGTGGACGCTGCAGAAAATCTTGATAGGCTAACGCGATGCCGTCCGCTAGCTCAGTGCTATAAGTCCAGCCTAGCGCAGTGGCCCGGCTAATATCGAGCAGTTTGCGTGGAGTGCCATTGGGACGCGATGGATCCCAGCGAATTTCGCCGGTATAACCAACGATCTGAGCGACCAGCCGCGCAAGTGCTTTAATGCTGATTTCCTTACCAGTACCCGCGTTCACCGGTTGGTTACCGCTATAATGATTCATCAAAAAGACACAGAGCTGAGCCAGGTCATCCACATATAAAAATTCCCGCAGCGGGCTACCATCTCCCCAACAGGTAACGTAAGGTAGTTGCTGGATTTTAGCTTCATGAAAACGACGGATCAGCGCTGGCAGTACGTGACTGTTAGTGGGGTGATAATTATCGTTGGGGCCATAGAGATTGGTAGGCATTACCGAAATAAAATCGGTACCATATTGACGATTAAGAAATTCGCAATATTTGAGACCAGCGATCTTAGCTAGGGCATAGGCTTCATTGGTGGACTCTAGGGCGCTAGTTAGCAGGCAGCTCTCCGGCATGGGTTGCGGCGCTAGACGCGGATAAATGCATGAAGAACCCAAAAATTCTAATTTAGTGCAACCGTTTTGCCAAGCCGCATGAATCACATTCATCTCGATCATCATATTTTGATAGAGAAAATCTGCTAGGGCCGCGGCATTATCGGCAATACCACCCACTTTAGCGGCGGCTAGAAAGACGTAGCTAGGCCGCTCTTGGGCAAAAAAAGCGTTTACTGCCGCCTGCTGGGTTAAATCCAATTCTTGGCTGGTACGGGTAATTAGATTGGTATAGCCCTGGCATTGCAGTTCGCGCACGATAGCCGAGCCCACCATACCCCGGTGTCCAGCTACATAAATTTTATCGGTTTTTTCTATCATAAGTTTTACCTCTTCTTCTGCTTGACAGGCTGTCACTTTACCATCTTACTTCACCAAGCCACGTTCTAAATACTCCTGGAGATTGCAGACGATTCCCTCGCTAGCATGTTCTACCGCTACTTTATGCATATCATGTTTCACCATGCGTCGGACTAGCTCGTTAAACGGCGTTTGCTGCGGATTCCAGCCCAGTTCCCGCTGCGCCTTGGTTGGATCGCCCAGCAGATTAACCACGTCGGTAGGACGATAAAAATCTGGCGATACTGCTATTAATACTTGACCGGTAGCGGTATCGATCCCCTGTTCCGCTAGTCCACTGCCGCGAAATGCTAATTCGATGCCGGCATAATGAAAAGCCAGCTGGCAGAACTCCCGTACCGAATGCTGCTGCCCGGTGGCAATCACGTAATCCTGTGGCTGCGGCTGTTGCAGCATTAGCCACATACACTGTACATAATCCTTAGCATAGCCCCAATCGCGCAGTGCCGAGAGATTATCCAGATAGAGCCGCTGCTGCTTGCCCTGTTTAATACGGGCAGCTGCCAGAGTAATTTTTCTAGTAACAAAAGTCTCGCCGCGCCGTTCTGATTCATGATTAAAGAGAATCCCGGAACAGCAGTACATCGAATAAGCGTCACGATACTCTTTGATAATCCAAAAGCCGTACTGCTTAGCTACTGCGTATGGGCTATAAGGATGAAAAGGGGTGGACTCATTTTGGGGCACCGCTTCCACCTTACCAAAGAGCTCGGAGGTAGAGGCTTGATAGATTCGACAGCTAGCTGTTTGCCCAGTGAGTCGTACCGCCTCCAGGATCCGTAAGACCCCCAGCGCATCTAAATTAGCGGTGTATTCTGGTAGATCAAAACTCACCTGGACATGGCTTTGCGCCGCCAGATTGTAGATCTCATCCGGGCGAATTGAACCAATCAGCGCTACTAAACTCATGGAATCATCCAGATCGCCATAATGCAGATGAAAATTGGTCGCCCCTTCTAGATGGGCAATCCGTTCCCGATAGTCTACCGAGGAGCGGCGAATTATCCCATGTACCGCATAGCCTTTAGTCAGTAGTAATTCGGCTAGGTATGAGCCATCCTGTCCAGTAATACCAGTAATTAATGCTTTTTTCATGGCAATTGTTCGATATGCGATTGCGCCGTTATCTATTCTTAAATTGATAATTGCTCTCCGGGTTATAATGATCACAAGCTAGGTGATATAGGATACTCAACATGTAGAAATAGCCTTGCAAACCGCCCACTTTAGTGGGTACTTCGCCACTAGCTGGGTAGGAGCGGGTGACCGGTAGTTCACAGAACTTAAAGCCTAGTTGGCAGGCGCGCGCCGGTAGGTAATAGATATATTCATAACCATAAAAAATGTTGCGAAAGGGCTGTACCCGTTCGTCGGTGAGAAATTTTTTGGAATAGGCTCGAAAACCATTAGTGGTATCGGTAATATGCCGCCGGGCACAGTAGAACATCAACGGTTCGCTGACTAAGCGATGGGCTAAATAACGCATAAGAGGCGTACGAATGGCTTGGCCACCGGGAGCGTAACGCGAGCCCTGCACGTAATCATAGCCGGCATCCAGTTTGGCGATAAACTGGGGCAGGGCGGCGGTATCATCTTTATCGTTACCATCCACCGCGATAAACCCCTCATAGCCCTGTTGCAACGCCCAAGCGTAGCCCATCCGCATATCGGTAGATTGTCGCCCCATGCCGCGTCGGATCAGCAACGCACGGTGACCGGTGTCTTGTAAAAAGACGGGGTCGGTGGCACCATCGGTGGAACCGGCGTCACAGATAATCACATCCACTAGCCGAAAAACGCCAGCTTGCTGCATTCGCTGTACCTGATGCCGATAACGATCTCCTTCATTGAAAATGGGAATTAGTAGGCAGTAACGCCGGCGCTTGGCAAAAAAGCTCTGCGCGTCATATTGGGGAAGCTGCATTGTCATAGCCATAATTTTTACCTGTTCTTACACTGCTTATTTATGTTTGTTTATGGTGTGGTGGTCGCCGCTTGTAGCGAGATAGATTTTAGCGCTACTAAATCATCGCTATCATTCAGCACGCGCAGCTCTACCTGGTCATAGGTACGATCGATGGTTAGATAGTAGGTCACGCGGGTCGGGGTGACGGTGAGTGCATCCAGCGAAAAACGGATCTCTTTGGCATTACATTCGAAATGGGCGCGATCTAGATGCTGGCCGTTTATTGTTACCAGATAGCGACCGGCGTATAGTTTGAGGTGGGGGCCATAGGAGATGCCGCCCTTAGAGAGGTAACGGATGCCGGTGGTGGCGTCATGACCATTGCGCAGCCATTTTTTGGCTTGGGTAAAATCGTAGTCGTAGCGGTATTGGGAGCGATCTAGGATTCTGTAGATCCAGAGTTTACCTTCACCAAAATAGCCATCCTGTAGGATTAACTTGGCTAGCAATCCCTGTTGGGTTAAAGCGTCTGTAATCACCTTGTTGATGGGTTCGGTTATGAATAGCCAATTTTTAACGGATTTATTAATTTGAGGCAATTCTCTAATTTTAGCCCGGGGATGACTGCCAAAGAAATGTTCATGTTTACTAATGGCGCTAGGATAGAAAACTGATATATAATGGCTAAAATGAGCTTGAGTGGTATAAAGGGTGTCATTACTAATTTCTTTAGTCGCCGCCAGGGTCTGCGCCACCCGCCGATTATTAGCCCGCTCAGTGCTAATAGTCCGCAGTAGCGATGGGTAGCAAGTCACCCAGATAAACGCTACTAATAACGTAGTCCATAAGTTACTTAGCGGACATTTGGCGATACTCATGCCAAATACTAGCCAGACCATAATAAAAGTGGGAAAGAAATAGCGCAAACAGATAATATTAAAGCAAAAATAACCGAAAGCGCGGGCAGCCACGATGGTGCCGAAAACTGCGACAATGCCGCTGATCATCCATACCCACTCGGGAGTAAGTTGCAGCTGCGCGGGAAAGAGGTTTATGCCGAGCTGTCGCTGCGCGTGCTGACCGTTCGTCGTGCGACCTATAGTTATAATGCCTAATTCATAGAGTAGTGCTATTAGCGTGACTAAGCCAAAACTAGTCAATAGCAGCATGGAATAGTGAGAATGAAAAATAAACTCAAAACATTGATACCAGTTGGTATCATAAATACTCCAGTTATGAATCACTTCGCCTTTACTCAATTGACTGTAGAGCACCCAGGGGGCAAAGAGTAGCAGGGCGGCGAATCCGGAGCCGCCAACTTGTAGCGCCATCTTTCGATTAACGCAATACGCATAAATTAACAGCACTAAATAAAGTAATCCCATGCTAGCAACGCCAAAATAATGACTATAAATGGCGCCGGAGGCAAAGAGCGGCATCAGGAGATAATAACTGCGCTGACCGGTAGTATAGATGCCGTAAGCCATTAAATAGGCCAATAGCGTAAAGAGCTGGCACCAGGTGTACATGCGAATCTCTAGATTATAGGTGATGGCGCATTCTAAGAGCGAACAAAAGGTTAACAGAATGATCGCCGCCTGATTGCCAAACCATTTGCGCACCACGGTGATAATTACCGCGATAGTGATCAGATATGGAATAAAAGCTGAGAGGTGATAAACGACCCCGGACTCGCCAAAAAGATGACAACAGAGCCAGATAAAAGCGTAGTGGAATGGAGTATGTCCTACACGCATCACAGACACTAGCATGCCACTAAAAGTGGGAATTCGGGTTTTCAGAATCGCGGTCGCTTCATCATACCAGATGGCATTATCAAACACCCGTAGCAAATGATGGGCAGTTAGAATTAGCGCGTAGCTAATCACCAGGATGGCTTTGGTGCGATCAGTGAAATGAAAGATTTGTCCATTCCAACTGCAAGTCCAGCAAAAGTTGGTACGTAGATAGCGCTCTAGGTAAGGTAGCAGCAGCGCTAGCGGCAGCCCCGTGGCAAGGTAGGACAGGACACCGCCGGGAGTAAATTTAAAATGCTGTAGACTTTGCAGTAGCTGCCCATGGGCTGGTAGGTGACAGATGCTTTGAACTAAGATCGTGGCGCCGTTAATCATTACTAACCCGCAGGCTAAAGCCGATAAAAACCGGTTGATACGGTGCGGCTGGTTGTCTCCTGCCTCCAATAGTATTTTTTCCCGTAATAAACTAAAAATTAACGCGGGAAAAAATAAACAAATTAATTCCATCATCGATCGCTCCGCTGTTACCGTACTTCGTCAATAATTATCAACTATAATAATCAATACCTTTTGTTATCTTAGTTCTTAAAACCCATTGCTACTCTAGCAGGGCAGCAAATGGGTTGATTTCTTCTACTAACGGAGTATAGGTTACTTGTTTTTTTTTGCAAATTTTCCGCAACGGCGTCGGTAACCTATCGCAATTAGTAATAGGACCGACGATGAGTGGAGTATTTAAATAAAAGAAGAGCCAGTAGAATAACTGACTCTAAAAAATAAAACGGTATGTACACAGCCTAAAGTAATAGGCTTTCTTGTTGACCACCAAGCGTGCCGTTAGCATCGCAACAACTATCGACCTGGCGCGGCGTGCGCCCCAGATGACGATAAGCGGCCAACGCCGCCACCCGCCCTCGCGGAGTGCGCTGAATAAAACCCTGTTGTAGCAGATAGGGTTCAATCACCTCTTCGACGGTATCCCGCTCCTCGCCAATCGAAGCAGCCAGCGTCTCCACGCCCACCGGGCCACCGCCAAAACTATCGATAATGGTGGCCAAAAATTTTTGATCCAGTGCGTCGAAACCTTCTGTATCAATTCCAAGTAATACCAGCGCCTGATCGGCGATCTGCCGAGTGATGATGCCGTTACTCTGCACCTGGGCAAAATCCCGTACCCGACGTAGCAGTCGATTTGCGATGCGCGGCGTGCCCCGGGAGCGCCGCGCGATTTCCAACGCGCCTTCCGGCTCTATGGTCACCCCCAGGATGCGCGCTGAACGTTGTACGATAGCACTTAATTCGCTGCTAGAATAAAACTCCAAATGTTGAATAATGCCAAACCGCCCCAGCAGCGGTGAGGTCAGCAGTCCCGAACGGGTAGTGGCGCCCACCAAAGTAAAAGGCGGTAGATCTAGTTTGATAGAGCGGGCGGATGGACCTTCCCCGATCATCAGGTCGATCTGATAATCTTCCATAGCTGGATATAAAATCTCCTCTACCGTGGCACTGAGCCGATGAATTTCATCGATAAAAAGAATGTCACGTGGCTGCAAGTTAGTCAGCAGCGCGGCTAAATCACCCGCTTTATCCAGCACCGGCCCCGAAGTATAACGCATCTCTACCCCCAGTTCATGCGCCACCACGCTAGCTAATGTGGTTTTGCCTAGACCCGGTGGGCCAAAAATTAGCAGATGATCCAGCGCTTCTCCCCGCTGCTTGGCCGCCGCGATAAAAACCCGCATCTGCTCTTTGACTTTATTTTGGCCTAAATAATCCGCCAAACAGCGGGGACGAATAGCACGATCAACCTGGTCTTCATCGCCGGCCCTACTGTCACTCTGCGCGTCGATCACTCGCCGTTTATCTATCGGCTCGTCGCCGGTTCGATCGCTCATTTTCCGTTTCAAGTTATCGCTGCCTTTAACTATTAACTATGTAATTAACCATGCGTTAACTAACAGGTTTCAAAATCTTTCTCTTCCTCGGATAAACTCTCCCGAAAACTCTTACGTTTAAACATTCGTTCCATATAATTACGAATCATCTTAGTATTATTGGAGGCTGGGAATTTAATTTCTAAACGATCTAAGCGCCACAGCAGCGGTAACAAATAACAGTCCACCAAAGAAAATTCGTTGCCTAGCAGATATTGATTAGGAGTGAAGAGCTCTGTACTAGCTAGTAAGCTAGTTTGCAATTTTTGTCTGGTTTTCTTTTTGGCCTGTTCAGTTTCAGCAGCCAGTAACTGATCCACTAAACTAATCCATTGTTGCGCAATTTCATGCATTACCAGCCGGTAACGTGCTCGGGCGATCGGATTGATGGGTAGCAGTGGTGGGTGGGGAAATCGTTCATCCAGATACTCCAGAATAATATTGGTATCGTAGATCGTGATATCGCGATCTACTAAGATTGGTAATTTAGCGTTATCGACGACGTCGGTAATCGCAGAGGGCAGCGGACACCCCTGCCCAATATAATCCACATTAATAAACATCCCCTTTTCCGCCAGAGCGATACGGACCTGATGACTATCGATACTGTTAGAATCAGAATATAAGATCATAGTATGCTGTGTTCACCTGTTTATGAAGTTTATTTATCCACCATGCTTTTTACTTGCTGTGATTTTGTCTTATGCGGTTGCTTATGTTGCTTACTTTTAGCCGGTCTAGCGTTGCTCCCGCGTTTAGACTTAGCGGCAGCGGCAGTAGCTGCACAGGTCGTAGTTGGCTCCAACGGATTTTGTACGAACGCGGATTGTAAAATCTCTTCAATCCGTTGTACTGGTACGATTTCTACTACTTCGAGTAGCGAAGACGGGAGTTCAGCTAGATCCCGTTTATTGCGGTCTGGAATAAAGACCCGCTTAATGCCGGCACTTTGCGCGGCTAGCAATTTCTCTTTGAGGCCACCGATAGGTAATACTTCGCCAGCGAGATTAATCTCCCCAGTCATAGCGATATCATTCCGCACCGGAATTTTGGTAAAAGTCGAGACTAGCGCCACACACATGGTGACTCCAGCGCTGGGGCCATCTTTAGGTGTGGCACCATCCGGTACATGAACATGTAGATCCCATTTTTCATAAAAATTTTTGGTTAGTCCAAGACGATCGCCAAGGGTACGTAGTACGGTAATCGCCGCTTGAATCGATTCCTGCATCACTTCGCCTAGCTGGCCAGTATAGATAGCTTTACCCTTCCCGGGTACCGCAATAGATTCGATAGTTAGCAGCTCACCACCGCTCTCGGTCCAGGCTAAACCATTCACTTCGCCTACCGTGGGTTGGGTTTTAATCTGTTCATGATCAAACCGTT
>CAVFMC010000033.1:8165-9475 GCA_963623565.1 Bacteroidaceae bacterium
AAATTAGCTAAACCAATGCTAATTTTATCTTTGATTTTAGTTTTGGATTTTGCTGGTTTTTGCGGTGATTGCTGATTGCCGCTGCTAATAATTTGCTTTAATGTTTTGCGACAGATTTTAGCTAGTTCACGGTTTAATTGTCGGACTCCGGCTTCCCTAGTATAACTACGAATAATTTCTGTAAACACCTGTGGATCGGTTAATTCGATCTCGTTACGATGTAAACCATGTTCTTTAATCTGCTTAGGCAAAAGATAATTTTTAGCGATTTCCACTTTCTCGTTTTCGGTATATCCAGAAATCCTAATCACCTCCAGTCGATCCAGCAGGGGACGGGGAATATCTAGGGAGTTAGCAGTGGCAATAAACATTACTTCCGACAGATCGTAGCTCACTTCTAGATAATGATCATCAAAAGCGCGGTTTTGCTCTGGATCTAACACCTCTAGCAGCGCCGCCGCCGGATCACCATGGTAATCACTAACTAATTTGTCGATCTCATCCAGCATAAACAGCGGATTTTTACTTTTGGCTTTAGCAATCTTTTGGATAATCCGCCCCGGCATTGCGCCTAAATAGGTGCGACGATGACCACGAATTTCTGCTTCATCCCGAATTCCACCCAGTGACAACCGAATAAAAGCTCGGCCAGTGGCGCGAGCGATAGATTCGCCCAGCGAAGTTTTGCCCACTCCAGGTGGTCCCACCAGACATAAAATCGGTCCCTTAAAACATTTGGAGCGCATCTGCACCGCTAAATACTCCAAAATTCGTTCATTAACCTTTTCTAGTCCATAATGCTCCTTGGTTAAAATCGCTTCTGCCTGGGCTAGGTTAGGGACGCTACTTTTAGGCCGCTCGCTCTTCCATGGCAGCGCTAATAGCCAATCTAAATAGGAATGGATCACACCCGCTTCCGGGGAAAAGGAGGGTATATTGGCTAGCCGCTCCAGCTCCTGCTGTGCTTTTTCCTTAGCCTCTTTAGGCATCCCGGCGGCATTGATCCGTTTACGCAGTTTTTCGACGTTATTACCGCTACTACCTGAGGTACCTAGTTCACTCAGTTCATGCTGTACCGCTTTAAGTTTTTCATTAAGATAATACTCATGTTGTACCTTATTAACCTGCTGTTTGACTCGATCTTTAATCCGTTCTTCCACTCGCAGTAGTTCGAGCTCCTTACTTAAATTTTTAGTCAGTAACTGCAGCCGTTTGTATAGATTGCGTTCTTCGATTAACTTTTGACGTTGCAGTTGCTTAGCCAGTTGCAGTTGCGCAGCAATTAGGTCAATCCCCTTACTATATTGCGT
>CAVFMC010000034.1:0-9423 GCA_963623565.1 Bacteroidaceae bacterium
ATTAATAGTAACGGATAGGGTATGTATCTTGGTATAGCGTGGTCGTAACAACCGCTGGCTGCGGCAGCAAGAGGTATATTAGGCATTGTAATTATTACGAAATAATAAATATAGGTAGCCACGATTAGAGTTATGAGTAATAAAGATTATTTAGCATTAACTCCGGCGCTAGCCACCGCGGGCAGTCCGGAGGCGTACCTGGGGTGGATTAGTCAGATTCCGATTTTAAGTGAAACAGAAGAGATAGAGCTGTTTCGTCGCTTACGGGAGCAGAATGATATCGAAGCGGCTAAAACCTTAGTGTTACATCATTTGCGTTTTGTGGTGCATATTGCCCGGGGGTATTTAGGCTATGGACTGCCGCAAGCGGACCTGATTCAGGAAGGGACGGTAGGCTTGATGAAAGCGGTGAAAAAATTTGATATAAGCTATGGCGTGCGATTAGTGACTTTTGCAGCCTATTGGATTAAGTCCGAGATCCATGAGTATATTTTACGTAATTGGCGTATTGTTAAGATTGCGACTACCAAGGCGCAGCGTAAGCTGTTTTTTAATATTCGCAAGGCAACTAAGCGGCTGGGATGGTTTAACCACACTGAGATTAACCAGATCGCCACCGACTTAAATGTGCGGCCAGAAGAGGTGCAGCGGATGGAAGCACGGATGTACGGCAGCGATCTCTCCTTGGATGCACCAGATGAACAGGAGGAGGGTTCGACCCAGATCGTGCCAATCAATAACTTGGTGGCTAGCGAGAATACGGAGCCGGTAGCATGTTTAATTGACGACGAGAGCCATCGTCGTGGTTTGGAGGAGTTGCAGGCTGGGTTAGCAGCTTTGGATGAGCGCAGTCGCGATATCGTGCAGCAGCGTTGGCTAAGCGAACATAAAAGCACGCTGCAAGAGCTGGCGGCTAAATACCGGATCTCTTCCGAGCGGGTGCGGCAGATTGAAGTGGCGGCTTTCAAAAAAATTGCCAGTTATGTCAAGACGGTGTAGGGTAAAGAAGTTAAGAAGTAGCACGGTTTGATGTAGCTAAGAGCGATGTTGGGGTTAGCACGAAGCGTTATGATAGTATAGATATAGATAGCATATAAATAGTGAATTATAGATAACGAAATAGAGAGTCGGCAATAGAGATATGCAGGATTTATTTGGCAGTTGGTTAGATCTTAATAGCTTATTGCAGCTCTTGAATGCACATCCTCAATGGGCCGTTATTGGTGCTTTTTTAACCAGTTTTATTGAATCACTGGCCATTATCGGTGCGATCATGCCGGGCGCCATTTTTATGTCGGTGATCGGTTTTTTAATTGCTACCGCAGTTCTAGATGGGGCTATTATCTATCCGGCGTTGGCGGTAGGGGCAGTGCTAGGCAATCTGCTTAGTTTTGTGTTTGGGCGGTATTTTAGCAATTTTGTCCGTAATAGCCGATTTTTCCGTAAAAATCCTCAGATGTTTTGTAATAGCGAGCAATTTTTCAAACGACATGGCGGTAAGAGTCTGTTTATTGGACAGTTTTTAGGGCCGATTCGGGCAGTATTACCGATGTCCGCGGGAATGCTGAATATGTCCTACGCTAGGTTTTTATTAGTTTCGATACCCGCCGCCTTGGTTTGGTCGGTGGCCTATACCATGCCCGGTTTCCTGCTAGGTGCGCTCTCTGCTGAATTGCCCCCGGGGGCTATGGCTAAATTTGCGGGTGTGTCTCTGCTGTTATTGGCACTGCTATGGTCGCTAATTTGGGTTGTCCAGTTTTGTTGCAGCGCGTTATGGCGCGGGTGGTGTAGTTGGGCGCAGCGGCGGTGGAACAAGTTAGTCGCGTTAGTCGCGCAAGTTAAGAAACAGGACGAGCCTAGCGCTGTTACCAGGGAGCGCAGTGGGGCTTGGTGGGCGGTGAGACTAACGCTGAGACTGGCGTCGAGACTAGTGCAATTATTGGCGGGAACGGCGGTTGAGCAAAACGATAATCGGTCCGACAGTAGTTATAATCTAAACATCATTGGCAACGGAGGAAGGCAGCTAATTAGATTGGATCTGTTTTTACTGTTACTGCTGTTGTTTGGGGGTTTATTTTGGTTGCGGGTACAACCCTGGTGGGTTAGTTTCGAAGCTGGACTCTATTATTTTATGCAAAATTGTCGGAGTCAGCTATTAGAACCGATAATGATGGCGTTAAGTCTGCTGGGCAACGAATGTTGGTTACTTTGTATTGGAGGACTGGTTTTATTATGGATGCTGTATAAACACTATTATTATTTAGCCTTGCATTGGCTGGTGTTATTGGGTGGCTTTTTTAGCAGCGCTTTTGCTTTAAAAATGCTGATGCAGCTGCCGCGTCCGCCCTGTTTTACGCCGGGTCAGCATTTCGGTATTGGACTGGATTATTCTTTCCCCAGTGGGCACGCAGTAGCTAGCGTCGTGCTATTTGGTGGTTTGAGTGCTTTAATTGCACAAACTTGTTCCAAGAACAGTAGGCGTGTGCGGATCGGGGTTATTTTACTGGTTAGCTGCATTACTTTTTCGCGACTCTATCTAGGGGCGCATTGGCTAGCTGACCTGCTGGCGGGGCTACTGTTAGGTGGGATCTGGCTGCTAGCGATGCTGATTAGTTATCATCGTCGAGATGATGAGGTAGCTAGCCAACCAGCCGTCGCCGCTGTTAGGATGGCGGATAAAGCGCTTACTGCCGATGTTGCTATCGATGCTACTACGCGATCTATCGACAGTCAGGCGTTATTAAAGTTCGTAGGCATCAGTATCTTGTTTCTTTATCCCTTGTACGCCTACTACGCTTGGCCAGCTTTTAGCCAACAGAACAGTTTGGCCTATCCTATCATCACTACTACCCTACCAGTATTAAAGATTGATGGGGTGCAGCCAGAGGCAGGGCAGTCTAGAGCTAACGATATAGCTTATTATATTGACCAAATTGGTGGAGTCAGTAGTTTAGCCGGAATTGGTCGGGTCAGCAGGATTCGGGAACTAGCTAATCTTGCGCATATCGGTAGCCTGTCACAGATTAAGCATATCGCTAAGATTGAGAATATCGGCCGCATTAATCAGTTAGAGGCAGTGGAATCAATTGGCTATATTAGCGGCGTAGGTAGTCTAGGTGGCGGTAGTTGCAGCCATACGGGCAGGCAGGGTACAGAGAGTTCTATTAGTTCATATACAGTAGGGGCGATTAATAGCGGTGAACCAGCCGCAAATGCGGCGGTACGGAAAACTGCGCGTCAGCTCGGCTGTCTAATTGAAGCTCCGCTCTTACCCGCTTTTCGTTTAAATCGTTTAGGCCAGGCGCTAGAGCCTTTTAATCTGTTACTGGTGGGTGATTTACAAACTTTTAGCCAGGCATTAACCGATTTAGGCTGGCAGATTGTACCGGCGACTAACGGTTTACGTAACCTCTTACAGACCCTTTTTGGCATTAGTTTACGGCATCATCGTTATCTTTTTTTGCAGCAGTATCGTGGTAATAACCTACAATTAGTAGCAGCTAAAGCGACTGCACGAGAGGATGTTTATGTGGTGCTACAGCTTTGGCCAGCGCGCATTCAGCTGTTGCATGACCACCGTCCAGTTTGGATTGGCAATATTAGCTTTCACGATAAGCAGCTGCCGCTGGTAACCAAGCGAGGGTTACAGAGTCTTTTTGATATTTCCTATTCCTTATCGGCCCTGAATGAGTTAGGAGTTTCGACAGCCCATTTGGTTCAGAGTGGCTTTACGGTTACCAAAGTGCAGTTAGATTTGATTGGTCAGTCAAAACAGTTGTCGATAGCGCGTAACAAACGATTCGAGTGGAACGGTGGGCGGTTAATTATTGAACAGCAGCTGGAGCCAGGCGGTGTTAGCAAAGAATAGGGTGTAAGTAGTATATAAATAGGTGTAAGTAGATGCATTTTTGGTCAGCCGTTTTTGAATTACTATTTAGCACCATGCTATTTGCAAAAAGTTTAATGTTTATTCCCCAGATCTGGCGGATCTGCCAACGCAAAGAGGTGAGCGCGCTGTCGCTTCCCACTTTTTTAAGCATGAATTGCATGCAAAGCTTGATGATTGTTCATGCCTTACTTAGAGATGATCTGATTTTAGCGACCGGAATAGCGCTGAGTTTATGTACTAGTGGCACGGTTAGCGGTTTAATTATCTATTATCGTTGGCTTCACGGTAAAAAGAATACAGTTGAGTAGATCCATGCAATCAGCTTCGACCAAACCCTCTAAACGGGCACTGGCCCTGTTGTCCGGGGGACTAGATTCCATGTTGGCGGTGCGGATGATTCAAGATCAGGGTTACCAGGTGGAAGGGGTGAATTTTTATACTACTTTTGCAGGGGATCATGATTTTCAGTTTCAAAGGCCAGTAGCAGATAGTGGCGCGGAGGACGAACAACAGCATGGTGGAATGCACGCCGCACGCCGCGCCGCAGATGAACTAGGTATCAAGCTGCGGATTCTGGATGCTACGATGCCTTTTCAAGAGATTATGCGTCACCCTAGCCATGGTTTTGGTTCGGTGATTAACCCCTGCATCGATTGTAAGCTCTTTTTTATTCAACAGGCTTATCGATTGATGCAGGCAGAAGGCTTTGATTTTTTAATTAGTGGCGAAGTGGTGGATCAGCGTCCAATGTCGCAGCGTCGGGAGGTGCTACCTTTAGCAGCAAAATTAACCCATAACCATTTAGTGCGGCCCCTATCAGCGCAGTTATTGCCCCCTAGTTATCCAGAGCAGGCAAGATGGCTGGACCGTCAGCAGCTAGGCGCTATTAGCGGGCGGCGACGCGACCAACAGCTAGCGCTAGCCCGGCAGTTCGGTTTTCAACATATCCCCCAGCCCGCCGGCGGTTGCCTGCTGACCGATCCCGGTTTTGGACGGCGCTTAAAAGATTTTTTAGCTTATTTTCCTCAGGCGGCTTATACCCCAGAGCAGCTACGGCTGTTACGGGTTGGGCGTCATCTGCGCATTTCACCAACCCTAAAACTAGTAGTGGGACGTAATCAGTGGGAGAATGAATGGTTATTGCAGGCTTTGACTGAGCCGCCTTTATGGGCGCAGGTGCGAGATTATCCAGGAGCGGTAGTATTGATTCAACAAAATAATTCACAGGATGAATTATCGGATCAAGCGGCTACGCTGCAGTTAGTGGCCAAAGTGGCGCTATATTTTAGTAAACTAAGAAAACAGGTAGTAGCTTCAGGAGCGCTAACCACAATAGCGCCCGAGCAGTCGATCACCACCACATCCGTCAGCTTAGCGCCAGCGCCAGCATCAGTAGTCTTTTATCTAGGTCAGCAATCTATACGACAACTTACGCTCGATTTAACCGATCCACAACAGCCAATCACAGTTGCGCAACTGCAAACTTGGTATTTATAATTATACATAGAAGAGACGCAATATTGTATACAAGTAAGCCAAATAGGAAGTTTTTAGATAGTTTAGGGGGAGGGAGGCTTGCTAGCGTTTTACTATCCGCCCTGTTAGGCGTAGCGGTTTTTCTGTATCTTTATGGCTTCAGAATTTTAAATCCCAGTTTTGATGATTGGTTGTACACAGGTGGAGATTTGACTCAACATTATTTAGGCTGGATCGGTTATCGTAATTCGCGCTGGTTTTTTCCTATTGGTTTAACCGATCAATTAGCTTATCCACTGCAAACTAGCATTATTTTTACCGATTCTATTCCGCTTTTGGCTGTCTTTTTTAAACTTCTATCTCCGCTGCTACCGTCTAAATTTCAATATTTTGGCCTCTATGGTTTGATAACTTTTGTACTCAACGGGTCCATGGCTGCACTGCTGCTACGTAAATGGCTAAAGTCTACTTGGATGATAGTACTCAGCAGCGGATTTTTTATTCTTTCTTTACCGGTTTTACAGCGAATGTATACCCATACTGCGCTAGCTAGTCATTGGTTAATTTTATTTGCGTTATATCTCCTGGCATCTTTTCAAGAGCAGAGCGCGCGTGCGAAATGTAGCTGGTGGTGCCTAGTTAGTTTTTTAGCGATTAGCATTCACACTTATTTGTTACCGATTTGTGGTGTAATTTTAGTTGGTGCCTGTGTTGCCGATCTATTGGCGCGGCGGTGGCAACCAGGCTGGCATAAATGGCTGGATCAGGGTAGTTATTGGCTAGGGTTTATACTTACCGCGGCGGTAACTACCTATATGTTGGGCGGTTTTACAGTGGCGACATATGCGTTGCAAACAGGTGGCCTAGGCATATATAGCATGAATCTCAATGCGCTATTTAATCCCCAATCGCATGATTACCTGCTACCAGCATTTCCCACTTATAAAAATGGCCAATACGAAGGCTTTGTGTATTTAGGTTTAGGCGCTATTATTCTACTACTGACTACTGTTGCCACACTGGTCATAGTTAAAATTCTGGCACATAAGCAGGTACTGAAGTTCTCATTACTTAAACCGCTGAGTATTGGTTTAATGGTAACTTTTCTGTTGGCTTTTTTATTTGCTTTGTCTCCAGCGATTACTTATGGCAACCAACTACTGCTACAGCTCTCGCTGCCTAGCTGGATCATTTATTGCTGGAGCATTTTCCGTTCCACCGGTCGGATGGGCTGGGTCTGCCTCTATATTCTACTTTTGTTTGCCATTTGCGCCGATTATCGGGCAGTTTCTCCTCGCTTCAAGGCAGTAATGATTATGATAGGGTTGGTATTACAAATCGCGGATATACATACTCGTTTGAGTAATCTGCATAAGCATTGGCTAACACAATTACGACAGCAAGACCAATTACCGTTAAACAGATCGATTTGGGATATGACGATTAACCAAAACCATATTCGTCATCTAGTCATCATTAACCACTGGAATCCTGGAAATCAAAGTTGTATCTGGTATCCGGTGGCTATTTATGGGTTACATCATCAGCTATCGCTGAATCAATTCTATTTTGCGCGTAGCAGCGTAGACACGCAAACTGCACTACAGCAAACTCTGCAAATTTTACCTACGAATACCGTTTTTATTTGGTTTTTAGGCAAGGAGTATCAGCAGGACCGGCAGCAACAGCAATGGCCTGCGCAGTTAAATTATTGTCGCGCCGGTGATTATCTTCTGGGAGTACGCGGCGTGGTACCAGAATCGTGTATATATCATCCTGACCAGTTATCTGAAGCAGAAACCACATCACAGTCAAATTGAGTGTAAACTAAATAAATAAATAAATAAACAATGACCATGTTATCAGTAATTATACCCGCTTATAACGAAGGTGAGAACGTAACTCGTGCGGCAGCGGTAATCGGCCAATTGTTAACTGACACGCTATTGACCATCAGCTAATTTTTATTGATGATGGCTCGACCGATGATACCTGGGCTAAAATCGAATTGCTGCCGATGCAACGCAAAGCTGCAGATGATGCCAGCGAGGTGAAGGCTAGTCTCTGCCAGATCCGTTTTTCGCGCAATTTTGGTAAAGAAGCAGCCATTATGGCGGGGCTAGCGCAGGCGCAAGGGGATTGTTGTGTGGTAATCGATTGTGATCTGCAGCATCCACCCGTCACAATTATTGAGATGTATCGTCTGTGGCAGCATGGTTATCAGATCGTCGAGGGGCGTAAGCGTAATCGGGGTCGCGAAAGTTGGTTGCATCGTTGGGCCGCGCATAGCTTTTATTGCTTAATCAGTAAATTAACTAAACTGGATTTAGCACAAGCTTCGGATTTTAAGCTATTGGATCGCCGGGTAGTTGATGCGCTTTTGCAAATGCAAGAGCAGCCAGCTTTTTTCCGGGCGCTATCATCCTGGGTAGGTTTTAAGACAGCTCGCCTGGAATTCGATGTGCAAGAACGAACGCTTGGTAGTTCTAAATGGTCTACATTAGCGCTAATAAAATATGCCATTACCAATATCGCCTCTTTTTCCACGTTACCTTTGCAACTTACCACCGTGATAGGTGTAGTTATTGTGCTAGCTGCCTTAATATTGGCTTGTGGGGGGGGGGGCAGCAGCATCGCTTTCTACGCTACTTACGTTATTGCTCTTGGTCAGTGGAATCATGATGATCTGTCTAGGTATTCTCGGTTATTATCTAGTCAGGATCTATCAAGAAGTTCAAGCGCGACCCAGGTTTCTCATCGCCCAGATTATTCATAAAGCGCTAAAATCAATGGATTGCTAGTCGTATTGCTAGCGATCCATTGGCGTGCAGCGCGTGTGCAGGTGTACACTACCAGTCTAGACAACAGTGTTAGATTAGAGTAGTATAACCAGGAATAAAGGCGGCGAGAGCGATGCGAACGATGCGCTGAGGCGGCGTGTAATGATAAGCTAAATTGTAGCCCGAATTGGAAGGATTAGCTATACTAACTATGGTAGTGAGTAGATTATGTCATTGAGATTGCAATTCAGGAAATTAGGGCGATGGCTGAGTCATCCTGGCCGGCAGAGTAACGCTAGTGATCCAACGGCGCCCAGTGGCCACGGCACCAGCAAGGAGCGGGAAGGGCTGTTTCGCGAAGAAGCGATGAATAGCAAGAAAAACAGCTTCTGGGGCAAGGTAACCATTATCAATAAAATCTCTTATCTTACTTGGTCTATCGGTTTTGTCAGCATTGCTGTCGCGTTAGTGCTGTTCGTGACTTTTGCCTCCTACGCTAAGCATCGTCAGGCACGGGGCATTCTACTCCCAGTGCATGGTTTAATCCATTTTTATGCCCAGGGCGCTGGGGTAATCAAAGAGTGTTACGTCAAGGCGGGCGAGCATGTGAAAAAAGACCAAAATCTTTACCTAATTTCTACCGAAGCACATGGTAAAGGGCATTTTAGCGATTCTAATAGTCAGCAGATTGAATCTTTGCAACGACAGATTGATCTGCAGAAGAATCGGCTGCGGATGTATAGCGATGGGGTAGCGCGTTACCGTCGCCTGCTGGATCAGCATTACATCTCGCTAGTAGAATATCAACGTTATTACGATGGTTATTTAACCAATGAGATTACGCTGAAAGATTTAGAGCAGAAGCTGGTGCAGCTTAACGTGTCCAAGAACCATGTGATTAAAGCGCCAGCGGATGGAATTATCTCTAACCTGGTGGCGGTAGAGGGGGATCGGGTGACCGCCGATAAACCGCTAGGGTCGCTGGTTTCGGATGGCGATCGATTGCAAGCAATCCTCTTTGTGCAGAATAAAGATATCGGTTTTGTGGAGTTAGGGCAGAAAATTTTGCTGCGGTATGATGCTTTTCCTTATCAAAATTATGGACTTTATGAAGCGACCATTGTCCATATTGACGACAGTATCTTGTCGCCCAAAGATATTGATCTGCCGATTTCGGTGGATCCCCAGGCGCCCTACGCTAATGAGCCTTTTTATCGCATTACCGCCGAGCTGCAGCGGCAAACCATTACCGCGCATAATAAAGTGCAACGGTTGCAC
>CAVFMC010000035.1:0-9130 GCA_963623565.1 Bacteroidaceae bacterium
TGGCAGTGCTATTAGCTGTTGCACCAGTTTAGTGGCTACCACCGCTGCTGTGTCATAATGGCTAATCCGATCCTCCTCGCCTACCAACGAAAACGCTAGCGCGGTCACCCCTAAACTACGCCCCTCCAGTGCCGCGGCCACCGTGCCGGAATAGAGCACATCATCACCTAAATTGGCTCCCCGGTTAATGCCGGTGACCACTAGATCAAAGGACGAGGTAAAGAGATCACTATTAATGGCCAAATTCACGCAATCGGTAGGCGTGCCGGTGACGCTATAAAACCCATTTTCTAAGCGGTTAACTTTAATCGGTACGGAAATAGTAAGCGAATTGCTCGCACCGCTACGATTGCGATCCGGCGCGATCACTGCCACCTGACCTAAGTTTTGCATCGCTTGCGCTAGCGCCTGAATGCCTGGGGCGTGGACGCCATCATCATTGCTAATTAAAATATTCATAACTGCTCTGCGTCTATTTATAAATCTACTACGGTCGATACTTACGATAACGATGCGGCGCTGTACTATTAGCGCTCTACTCTGTATACTTATAATGATAAATCAAAGTAATCAAAATCATCAATTAGGTAGTTATTTTGGACATAAACCGAGTAAAAAGCAAGAGTAAACGTATATTTCAGGCGGTTAAAAAAACTAGCGCGACACGGTATCCGTCTGGACCATTGGCGCGATGTGTGCATTTTGCGCGCGTTATCAAGCAAACGGTGCGACGGTGGTTGCATCTACCAGGGTCACCACCACTGCCGCCGCCCGACCTGTTACAATGCAGGAAAATTTTAATCGTGCGTCTCAGTGCGTTGGGTGATATATGTTTAACTCTGCCGCTACTCTATTTTCTTAAGAAAGAGGGCTATCTGGTGGGTTGGGTGGTGCAGCAAAGCAACGTGGCACTACTAGCGCAGCACCCCTGGTTAGACCATCTTTACCTGGTGCCTTGGGGTCAATGGAAGGAACGGCTGCGACAGTTAAAAAAGTGGCAGGTGGGAGCGTTGTGGCAGGTGGTTAGGGAGTGGTGGGCGATAATTCAGCAGCTACGGGCGGAGCGTTACCAAGTGGTAATCGACGCTCAAGGACTGTTCAAAAGCTGGATTTTTGCCGCTTTTAGTCAGACATTTTATCATATTACCGACGCCAAGGCACGGGAAGGGGCTAGCTGGCTAGCCACCCACTTAGTACAGTTGCCGCGTTCCCGTCGGGCGGCGGCGCTCTGTTTACCTACTATTTTTTTACATTACTTAGCACCGTTGGGAGTGCACTGGAATGACTATACTGCCACCTGTGTGGCCTTGCCTCCCGCTAGCCCAGCGGTGAGCGCTGCGTTGGGTTCTTGCTTGGCACCGCTGGCTAGACTTAGTCTGGATCGGATAGCGCATCCCTTAGTGGTCATCGCCCCCGGGACTACCTGGCCCACCAAATATTGGGCGCTAGCCCATTGGCGTCGCCTGCGGCAGTTGTTGCCGCCTGCTTGGCAGCTGATTTTTACCGGCAGTGCGGCTGATCGACCGCTGATTACCAAAATCGCTGGTCCGACCGATTTAGTGTTGGCTGGCCAAACCTCCCTATCTGAACTGATGGCGCTGTTTCGACAGTGTCAGCTAGTGATTTCCTTAGACTCTGGAAGTACCCATTTAGCTTGGGCTACCGGTCAGCCTAGAATTATCGCGATTTATTGCAGTACTAATTGTATCGTTTACGATCAAGATAATAACAAAGATAATAAACAAGCGGGTGATCACTACGCTTTGCCTCAAGAGACATTTAGTTCAGGACGGCAGCGGTATCTAGCTATGGCTGGCGCTAAACCAACTTGTTGGCCCTGCTGCAAGCGCCGTTGCCTTTTTCCGCCACATCATCCGCAGTACCAGTGCTGTACTTTTTCCCCTTCACCCGATCAGGTGGCTACGGCGGCATGGCAACTCTTACCATCCGCGGTGACCCTCCAGTAGTTTATGCCCCACCAGGCACGATCGGGTGCTGTTGGCCATAAAAACTGCTTAGTAACGCTTCGATTTCCGGGGTTTTGGCGCTGGTGAGTAATTGCTGATGTGGTCCAAACATCTGTTCAATAAACCGTTTATTCTGGGTAGCGATAGCGTAATTAATTAATGCGCCGACTACCGTTGTTCGATCTTCGGCCACTGCTAAAGCCAGCGCATTGCGTCCATAATTATCCTGAATATAAATAAACGATTCAAATAACTCCTTACCTAACAATTCACTGCTAGTTAGCAGCAGTTGCACCGCCATCGCATTACCGTTGATTACCGCCCGGGTAAAAGCGTTGTAGCCCCGGCTGGTCTGTAGAATCATTTGGTGATAACTGGTGTCATTTAGCAGACCCTGTTGCCGTAGTGCTAAGAAGTGCCGCAGGATAGTCAGATTTCCCTGATCGTTACGATATTTTAAGCCATCATAATCTGCCGCAATCATAAAAGCATTATAACCATCATGCGCGGCCGTTGCTGCATCGAGTGTTGTCGTCTGCTTAGTAGATGCGATCTGGCGATCGGTTTGTAGTAGCATAGTAGCAAAGAGTGCGCTACCAAGACGCTGCCGACACTGCAGGCTCAGCAGCAGTTCCACGATCTCTAACTGTCCATTTTCGACTGCTAGCATCAACATGTTATAACCCCGATTATTAGTGGCGGTGAAGATGGTCGCGTAATCTTGTGAGCGTAAAGCGCTACACGGCTGCAATAGCTCATGAATCATTTCCGTGCGGTTGTATAAGACAGCTAATAAAAAAGCGGTTAACCCATTATTATTTTTCATTGTGAGTTGCTCTTGGAACTCAGTAGGATGTTGCAAAACTTTACTGACCACCGCTAGGTCACCTTTCATGACCGCTAGCATTAACGCGGTATTACCGGTCGTATCCTGTTTACTAAACAGTTTCTGTATGATGGTATCTATTGTATTGGACACAATCTAACTCCTGCTCTATAAACTAAATTATCTCTATAACTATAATTATATCTATCATATATTCATCATATTTATTAATTCATCAAACACTACCGCTTGATCGTACAGCGCAGCGAGCATGCAGGCATTATGCTGATGACTATCGCAGGCGCATAGCACCTGGTCAATAAAATCCGGTGCGGCCGGCTGAGCCAAAGCTAATTCTAAATAATAACGGATTATCGAGACAGTGCCGGTGGCAGCCGCAATCATAAACCCGTTGTAACCCTCTAGTTGATCGGCGGCGTTAACCCAGCCGTACTGCAACAGCCACACAGCTAAAGCGGTGTCCCCTTTGGCGATGCTGGCTAGCCAAAGACCAATCCTATGCTTGCTATGGATAGTAAAGAAATTGGTCATCGCCTGGAGCTGCAGCTGCGTAAGCAGTTGCAGTAGCTCGACGGCGCCGGCTTGAATGAGCGTAAAGAACAGCGTATGGGCGGTAATGGGATCCTGCCACAAACGGTCCCAGGCGGCGACTAGCTGCGTTACTAGCGTGGGGACGTGGCTTGGATGTGGCGTAGCTTCTAGGCCAGCTAACTGCAATAGTGCGGTTAAAGTCTGGGTGAAATTTGCTTGCTCCGGAGATGGGGGTTGGCTGCTCAGCTGAAGAAATGGCATAGATGAGCTATCTTGTGGGACTAGATGCATTTGCAGATCATCTATACACCATATAACTATGCGCAACCAGATTACCAGCAGCACTTTTTCTGTTCTGGAGAGCGTGGCGGAACTGGTCTCTAGACCAGCTTGTAGCAGTTGTAAAATTTCTAACAACTGTGCGGCGATACGGGCTAGTTGAATTTTAAACTTGTTGTAGGTTTGATGATACGCCAGCAGCGCATCAGGCGTCGTAAGAGTGGCGTCGTGCCGCTGCTCATGTTGTTGCTGCCATAACCTTGCTACCCGACGTCCGCTGCTAATGATTGCTAAAGTTACCACAGAGACGGGGGCATCTAAAGCTGCAGGCAGAGTGAGCTGGCTAATCAGATGTAACTGCTGTAAGGCTTGGGTATAAGCTACTGGCTGCCAGCGGGTTGGCGCCAGTCGTCGTTGTTGGCAGCAGTAGCGCACCAAGGTTAGATTGCAACCGGCTAGCGCAGCGTGGAGTAGCGTCCAACCTCCTTGCGCCACCTGATCTACGCTGCAGCCAAGTTGACACAGTTGTTGAAAAATTTGCTTAATTAGTGCATGCTCGCCAGTCGCAGCGGAAAAATCATAACTATCATTATCATTAACTGCAAAACGAACTAGATACATTAACAGATTGCGTTCCTGAGTATCTTGCAAGGATTGCAACGGCGGCAATATCGTATGCGTGGTCTCCGTATGCGCTTGTGAGAGCGCGAGTTGCAGACAGACGGAGCATAACGGCCAGCAGCGAAAGCGCAGTAATGCAAACATTAAGTTTCCCCAATCTTCCTCCGTCAAGATCGCGTCAGGCGAGAGCTGGAGCGCCGATTTGATTGCCATCCCGTAGCTTATCCTATCGCGATGCGTGGCTGTAATACTTGCGCATTGGCATCGCGCTACCAAAACCGCTACTGGTAGCGGCTGGCTGGCCAGGTACAGCTGTTGTTGCTGTTCCATCCTACGTAAATCAAACGCCATGCTGTTTGCTCTCGTTCCGTGTTCACTAAGCTATCGTCTATTTTCATTCTCAACATGCAGGCGTTCACTTTCTTGCCTTGTAACCTTCCTCCTTCGCATCATTTAATATTTCCTTAATAAAACTATTTTGTCAAGTATAGTAATATTTTTACAAATACGCTATGCTAGTTAGCGTTGGCCTTGCCATGGAGCAGAGACCCTATAATAGATATAGACCCTACATAATTAAAAAACACGCTAGTCAAACAATATGAATACGCAAGAGACTAATTTAGTTGTCGGGGCCGGAATTACCGGCATCACTATAGCACGTTTAATCGCCAGCAAATTAGATGAACCGGTGCTAGTGATCGATCGCCGGGCGCAAATTGCGGGTAATTGCTATGATTATCGCGATGCCAATGATATCATGATCCATCATTATGGTTCGCACATTTTCCATACTAACAATGACCAGGTTTGGCAGTTAGCGCGGCAATTTGCCAGTTTTAATCAGTATATGCATCAGGTTATTGCGCTGATCGATGGTATTCAAACCACCATTCCATTTAATCTCAATACTCTGCGTGCGCTTTTTCCTCCCACCCTGGCTGATCAATTAGAACGGAAACTGCTAGCGACCTTTGAATATAATCGCAAAGTACCGATTTTGGAACTACAACAGTTGGCGGATCCGGATATTCAATTTTTGGCCCGCTATGTCTATGACAAAATGTTTTTGCACTATACCATGAAACAGTGGGGGCAGCGGCCCGACCAGATCGATGGGCTAGTGACCGCTCGCGTGCCGGTGTATATTAGCCGTGATAACCGTTATTTTCAGGATTGCTATCAGGGAATTCCGGAAGCTGGGTATACTAAAATGTTGTGGCGGATGCTGGAGCACCCCAAGATTCAGCTGCAGCTAAATTTGGATTATAAACAGCTGCAGGCTTCGCTTGCGCTGACCACCTCTACAACGCCGTCATCCGCTCCGCCAGCCGCCCTGCCGTTTAAACGGATCTTTTATACCGGCGCCATTGACGAATTTTTTGATTATTGTTTAGGACAATTAGCTTATCGTTCGCTGCGTTTCGAGTTTAAAACTTATGAGCGGGAATTTTACCAGGCCGGAGCGGTAGTTAATTACCCTAATAATTACGATTTTACTCGTATTCATGAGTTTAAACATTATCTCGGTGACCGCGCGCCGCACACCGTGATCGCGCTGGAGTACCCAGCCCCTTTTAATGGTCCACAGGATGAACGCTATTACCCGATGTTCGATGCCGCCAATCAGCAACGTTATCAAGAGTATGTAGCTCTAAAAGCTGGTCGGCAGCTGGATAATCTGTATTTTTTGGGGCGGTTAGGGGACTTTAAATATTATAATATGGATCAGGCCATGGCCCGGGCGATGGAGTTATTTAATCAGTTGATTGGGCGGTAGTGCAATGGTGATGACAATGAGTCAAACAGCGCGCGCCAACGCGATTAAGGTCTCGGTTTTAGTGCCAGTGTACAACACCGCACGTTACCTAGTTCAGTGTTTAAATAGCCTAATTGCACAAACCCTCACCGCCATCGAGATTATCTGTATTAATGATGGTTCCACTGACGCTTCGCTGGCGATCTTGCAGCAATTTCAACAGCGTGACCCACGAATTATCATTATCAATAAACCTAATAGCGGCTATGGCGATTCTATGAATCAGGGGCTGCAACGGGCGCAGGGGGAATATATTGCTATCCTGGAGTCGGACGATTTTGCGCGGCCGGAGATGTTAGCCACCCTCTATGGGCTAGCTATCGCTAACGCCACCGCAACGCAGGGGGTGGATCTAGTGCGAGCGGATTTTTTTTATTACACCGAAAAGACCGGCGCGACGACCCAAACCGGTGTGCGCCCAGCAATCATTCGTAAAGCGGGGCGGATTTATAATCGTGGTCAGCGGCGCCCCTTCACCGCGGCGCAATATCCCGCCATCTTACGCTTGCCGCCAGCTATCTGGAGCGGTTTGTACCGTCGCGAGTTTTTAATTGAGCAGCAGATCGGTTTTTTACCGACTCCGGGTGCTAGCTACCAGGATACCTCCTTTGCTTTTAAAACTTTAGCGCTGGCACAGAGTATTATTTTTACCTCCGCGGCGTTGCTCTACTATCGCACCGACAATCCCCATTCCTCAGTTAAAGCGGCGGATAAAATATGGGTGATCTGCAAGGAGCACCAGGAGATCGACCGCTTTTTACGCTCCCATCCCGAGCTGTCGTCCTTTGCTCAGTATAGCCATATAATCAATCAATATAAGGGCTATTTATGGAGTGCTTGGCGGATCGATGCCGCTTATCGAGATGCTTTCATCGTCTATTTTGCCCAAGTTTTTCGGCAGCTGCAGGCGGAGGGCAAGCTGCCGCTGCGTTTTTATTTGCAAGCCGGCTGGCGTCAGCTTCATTGGTTACTACATAATCCGATACGTTTTCGCCGTTACGTAGATGGTTTAGCCCAGCGCCATCAAGCTACTGTCCAGCGCCGCCAACGGTTTTCGATTCGTCTTCATTATAACATGATAAGTATTATCCTTTTCGGAAAGCAGTTGGTAGAGTTACATTAGCTGAGTCAGCTTACTTAATTTTACCCATCCAAAATTCGTTTCTTACGCAATTTTTTGCAATTTCTACATATTTGTTCTATAGTTCACTTAGGAATAGGAACGCATAAGACTATCCATTGATTAGTCATACATAACTATAAACCAAGTAGCGCGTTATTCGTTATTAAACATAATTTGGAGACTATTTATGTTATCGGAGCTAAGCGAAGCACAACAAAACATTTTGTTGAAGCGTGATAATTTTGTTAATAATAAATTAGGAGCAATTCTTCCTCAACATGACAAAGATTATAATAAATGCAGATCATTACTTGTCAGAATCCAAGAAACAGAGAAAGCAATAATAAATTCTGCTGCCATTCCTAATTCTGTTGAAGAAATTAATACAGAAATTAGACGCATTAGCGACGTATCCGATTTTATCGTGAGAACAGTATGTGAAAAGCCTGGCAAGTGCTGTAAAAAACATGAAAAGGCGGCGACCAAATTCGGTTTCATATTGCTATATCTGTATAGTCAGCATAATACTAATACTTCTCTTTTAGATTTGGAAAATGAAGAGGATTTTACTGAGACACTGCAAACGTTTGAAGATGCATTGATATTAAACACCGCCGCTTCGGATCGCGACGATGGGTCGTATAATTATCAATGTGTGTCGTTTGTTAATTTCATAGTAGGCGCGATAGAAGAGAACTGCCATAATGCGTACTTACTTAAGTATGCATCTGATCTATTGTACCCAATGATCCGACAGGGTTTAAACGTCATGAAGCAGGTACATGATAACAGCAAAACCCCAGAAGATGCTAAAGTAGAGCTGAATCAGCTTGTGCGTGCGGTGCGTGATCAAACAAAACCGTCTGTTATTTGCTCGACGTTGATAAATAAAATAGCAGCTGCAACTGATGCAAATGCACCAAACGATCGTCGAACCTATTGTCAGGCTCTGTTAGATCTGTATTTAAATCCTAGTAATAGAGCTGAGATCCAGCAAACGTTACAAGAGTTGCTGCGGAGTGAACAACAAAGAGCCTTAGCAGTAGGCGAGGATGCTGCAGTAAGCGGACCGATTTTTACTTCGCTGTTTTGTATATTGCGCAATACAGCGGCAATAGTGTCAGCACAGTCAGCACAGTCGGCACAGCCAGCATACACTGAAGCTGGCTTAGCCTTAACTCAAATGATTGTTGATTTCTTAAAAACAGACGCCCGTTGTGACGTTAATAGATTAACCCAGGAAGACCTAATGACCACGGTTGCCGAAACGGTAAGTCAGAATAACGCGGCTAGTATGGGTACCGTGTATAGGCAGATTCTGGATCTTTACGCTACTAAATTTTCTGGCGCTCAATGGACGGACCAGGTTATTAATAAGTATTTAAGAAGAGATAATACCGATAGAAATCCAACCCCTAATATTCTTGCCTATCCAGAGGCCTGTGCTAAGTTAATTGGACATAGTTTTCAAATCCATCACAATGCGGCTGATACTGCTGTATTGGTCGATATATACGGTGCTCTGCCCAGTGATGCCACTTATGCGAAGTTATTATGCGCAGCATGTCTCTACCAACGTGGTTCGTTATCTGAGCCACAGGGTTATGCGCAGCAACTCGCGGCGATGGGCACGGATATTGCAAGTATAACAAGTCCAGAAAATAGCTCGCTGCTGAATAATTTAACAACTGTCTCCAGTATGGTCGAGGTGTTACTTGAGTTGGCTGATGAGCAGTATAATGCTGGCCCGGTGGATCAGCCAACTAACACCGATACGATCATTCGACTAATTGTTGCTGCTTATGCAGAAGCTAAGCACCGCCCTATGTATAAAGCTTTATTTTTATTGTCAAGTGTCTTGGATCGCAAACATGCTCAGCAATGGACCCATTTTATGATGAAGCCGATTAATCAAGATAAAATGGTTCCGGTGTCCCATATTG
>CAVFMC010000036.1:0-8343 GCA_963623565.1 Bacteroidaceae bacterium
CTATTTATATCGCGGATCCACAGTTTGCCGCGGTTCTGGTACCACGTTCTGGATTAGGACATAAGCATGGTATTGTTTTAGGCAATTTAGTAGGTTTAATCGACGCCGATTATCAAGGGGAGATTCAGATCTCCTGTTGGAACCGTTCAACGCAGGATTTTGTCCTCCATCCCGGGGATCGGATTGCCCAGCTGATGGTGGTGCCAATCGCACGGGTGCAATGGCAGGTAGTCGATGATTTTACCACCACTGCGCGCGGCACTGGCGGTTTTGGTCATACCGGTAAATAACGTAACGCATAGTAAATCAGATAATTGCAATAGTATAAACAACAAGCAGACAAATAACAAATAAGAGGAGTAAACATCATGAGCCCACAATCAACGGTGACGTCCGCTGCGGTAGGTCATCCTGCGGCACCCGCAACCCCGTATCAGTTAGTAAGGCATATTCCCCGGCAAGCTTTTCGTATGTATGATATTCGTGGAATCGTGGGCCAAGAGTTTACCCCGGATACGATTTTTACCCTTGGGGTGGCGCTAGGGCGAGCGGCCAAGGCGGGTCGAGTGGATCGGCTGGTGGTGGGCCGCGATGGGCGTCTGTCCGGGCCAACGCTGCTGGCGGCACTGATGGCTGGGATTACTGCTACTGGCTGTGGAGTGGAAAATATTGGTGAAGTAACTACCCCGATGCTCTATTTTGCGGTGGAGCATTCCGAATTTCGTTCCGGGGTGATGCTCAGCGGTAGCCATAACCCGCCGAATTATAATGGTCTCAAGATTATGATGTTTGGTCGCACCTGGTATGGAGAGGATATTCAGCAATTATGGCGAATGGTTAAAGAGGGACGGCTAACCCTTGATCCGGCGGGGGCGCTCGGTACGGTGCAAGATATTAATATTACTAAAGATTATTTTGATGCCATTACTTATACCGTACATTTAGCGCGTCCGCTGAAAGTAGTGGTGGATTGTGGTAATGGGGTAGGTGGGAAATACGTCCCGGCGCTACTAGTTAAACTGGGTTGTCAATTGTTGGGTCAGTTGTATTGCGAAGTGGATGGCCATTTCCCACACCATCAACCTGATCCTGCACAGCCTCAGAATATGCAGGATCTAGTACAAGCGGTGCGCGCTATGGGGGCCGATGTAGGGTTAGCTTTTGATGGCGACGCCGATCGGGTGGGGGTAGTGACTGAACAAGGAGAACTGATCGCTGCGGATCGGCTATTGCTGCTGTTGGCACTAGATCTACTCAAACGTAAGCCTGATGCTACTATTGTCTATGATGTCAAATGTGGTCGCTATTTACAGGATTGCATAAGTGCAGTGGGTGGGCACCCGGTTATGTCTAAGACCGGGCACTCGATTATTAAGTCTACCATGCGTCGTCTGCGAGCGGATCTGGGCGGTGAACTGAGCGGACATATTTTTATGAAGGAGCGCTGGTTTAATTTTGATGATGGTCTCTATGTGGCTGCTCGCTTTTTAGAGATTTTAGCGGCCAGCGGCCAACGTTGCAGTGAACTATTCGCCGCTGTCCCTAAAGATGTTGCTACCCCTGAACTGAAAATTAAGGTGAGTGAAGCAGAGAAATTCCCATTAATGCAGCGGATTATTGAGCGGGCGGAATTTCCGGAGGGACGGATTAATACTATCGATGGTTTACGGGTGGATTATGACTATGGTTTTGGGCTAGTGCGTCCCTCTAACACTACCCCCTGTTTAGTGGCCTGTTTTGCCGCCGATAATAAAGAGCATCTGGAGCAGATTCAGCAGCAGTTTTTACAGCTGATTCGCTCAGTTTATCCGAATGCGGATTTTACATAACTTATTTTGCATAACGTAAAACAGCAGTTAGATTTGTATATAAGATTGTATGAATTGTCGGTGCGGTATTGTTGGTCTACCTAATGTAGGTAAATCCACCTTTTTTAATGCGCTCACTAAAGCTAAAGTGGCGGCTGAAAATTACCCTTTTTGCACCATTGATCCTAATGTCGGGGTAGTTTCGGTGCCAGATCGGCGTTTGGATACCCTGGCCCAGTTGGTGCCGACCCAAAAACTGGTGCCCGCCACGGTGGAGTTTGTAGACATCGCCGGGCTAGTCAAAGGCGCCGCGCAGGGAGAGGGGCTAGGTAACCGGTTTTTGGCTCATATCCGGGAAGCTACCGCTATTGCTCAGGTCGTCCGCTGTTTTGATGATGATAATGTAGTGCATGTCGCGGGCAAAGTGGATCCGCTGAGCGATATAGAGGTGATTAATACCGAATTGATGCTGGCGGATTTAGAAGTAGTAGAACGGGCTCGCGCACGCCTAGTGAGCCCTATTAAGAGTGGCAATCTGGAGGCAATCCAACAGGATAAACTGCTGGCTGGAGTACAAGCGCTGCTAGCGGCGGGACAGCCAATTCGCAGTGACGCGTCCTATGCGCAGGAGGCAGCGCTAGCACCCTTTAATTTGCTGACCCAAAAACCCACGCTCTATATTGCTAATGTCGCGGTGGATCAGCTGAATCATAACGTTTATTTACAGCAGGTTGAACAGTATGCTCAGCAGCAGGGTTGTGTGGTCGTGCCTTTATGTGCTACTTGGGAATCAGAGCTGCTGGATTTACCGGAGGAGGAACGGACGATCTTTTTGCAGGAATTGGGTTGGCACGAATCCGGTTTAGACCGGGTGATTAGCCAGGTCTATCGGCTGTTGAATCTGCAGACTTTTTTTACCGTCGGGCCGCAGGAGATTAAAGCTTGGACCATTTTAAAAGGTAGCCGCGCGCCAACTGCCGCCGGGGTAATTCATAGCGATTTTGAGCGGGGTTTCATCTGTGCTGAAGTGATTAGTTTTGCGGATTTTGTACGCCATAAAGGAGAACATGGGGCGCGAGAAGCGGGTAAGTTGCGGCTAGAAGGCAAAGAGTACTACATGCAGGATGGGGATATTGTGCATTTTCGTTTTAACGTTTAAGTAACCGCAAAGTCAGATAGATTTTGATACCTAATAATTATATGCGCCATTTTCTGATTAAATCTATGGGCTGTCAGATGAATGTTTATGACAGCGATCGCATCGCCGACCTGTTACTTAATCAGGGGGATTGGCAGGAGACCAAGCATGAAACGCAGGCAGATCTACTGCTACTTAACAGTTGCGCGATTCGGGAGAAAGCCAGCGAAAAGATGTATTCGGAGCTAGGGCGTTGGCGGCAGCTCAAAATACAGCGGCCCAGCTTGATTTTAGCGGTAGCGGGTTGCGTTTCTATGGAAGCGGGGCGTGAGATTTTTCGACGAGCGCCCTATGTTGATCTGGTGCTAGGCACTCAGACCGGTCATCGCCTGCCGGAGCTGCTGCGCCGATTAGCTCAGGGCGAACAACATCTGTTAGACTTAGAACTACCCCAGCTGGAAAAATTTGGTTGTTTGCCGCCGCCGATAGCGCGCGGGCCGTCCGCCTTTATCACCATTATGGAGGGGTGTAATAATTTTTGCAGTTATTGCATTGTGCCTTATACCCGAGGCCGCGAGCAGAGCCGCCCGCTGTCAGCAGTTCTGGTGGAAGCGCAGCAGCTAGCGCAACAGGGGGTGCGGGAGATCATTTTGTTGGGGCAGAATGTCAATTCTTATCGGGATCCGACGTCGGGCGCGGGGTTAGCAGATTTAATTGGCCAGATTGCGCAGCTGCCTGAGATTACTCGTATTCGTTTTGTTACTTCGCACCCCGCTAAATTTGATCCAGAGCTAATTCAACTGTACGCCGAGCAACCAAAATTAGTTAGCCATCTGCATCTTCCGGTACAGAGCGGTTCTAACCGGATTCTACGGCTGATGCGGCGCCATTATAGTCGGGAGCAGTATCTAGCGCTGATTGCGCAGCTACGAGCAGCTCGGCCAGCTATCGCGATTTCTACCGATATTATCGTGGGATTTCCAGGCGAAAGCGAAGCAGATTTTATAGAGACTCTAGATCTAGTGCAGCAGGTGGGTTTTGATAATTCTTTTAGTTTTATTTATAGCCCACGACCGCACACTCCGGCAGCCAGCATGTCAGATGAGATTCCGTTAACTACTAAGCGGGCGCGGCTGGCTGTTTTGCAGCAGCAACTTAATCGGCGGGCGCAAGCTTATAGTCAGCAGATGGTGGGTAGCCAGCAACCGGTGTTGGTAACTGGGCATTCCAAGCAGGATCCACAACTGCTCAGCGGTAAAACCGAAAATAATCGGGTGGTTAATTTTAGAGCAACGGACGATGATACGGATAATATCTCCAGCGCTGATCCATGCCGGTTAGACTGCTTGGTTGGTCAAATGGTGTTAGTGCGAATTACTGAAGCGCTACCTAATTCTCTGCGCGGAGAGTACTTATGCGTATTGCCCTAGGTCTGGAGTATGATGGCACTGGTTACGCCGGCTGGCAAAAGCAAAAAAGTGGTTTACCCTCGATTCAACAGCGGGTTGAGGGTGCGCTTAGTAGGGTAGCGAATCAGACTATTAGTGTGCAGTGCGCTGGGCGGACCGACGCCGGGGTGCATGCTATGGGGCAGGTAATCCATTTCGATACGGAAGCGGTACGTAGTAATCGCGCTTGGATTTTAGGCGGCAATAGTTATCTCCCTACCGACATTCGGATTTTATGGGCTAAACCGATTAGCTCAGATTTTCACGCCCGCTATAGCGCCATTACCCGCGAATATCGCTATAGTATTTATAATCATCATGTAGCTTCGGCGCTTTTTGCCCATCGGGCGATGTGGTGCCGCTGGCAGCTGAATCCTGAGAAAATGCAGGAGGCGGCGTTTTATCTACTGGGTGAACATGATTTTAGTTCTTTTCGGGGCAGCGGTTGCCAATCGCGTAGCCCCTGCCGGAAGCTCTATGAGATTAAAATCACCCAGGGAGGCAACATAATTAATATTACCGTGCGAGGGAACGCTTTTTTATTGCATATGGTGCGTAATATTGTGGGCAGCCTGCTGCTAGTGGGGACCGGGGAGCGACCCAGCCAGTGGATGCAAGAGCTACTGGTGGCACGCGATCGCCGTTTAGCTGGCGTCACCGCCCCCGCTTGTGGACTCTATTTGGTCAAAGTTGAATATCCAGCGCAGCTCTTATTGAATTAAAATGCCGCAGTCCAATTCTAAAATCCCAATTAAACGACAACATTTTACTTTTTACCTCCAAGCGTCGCGCAACTGGATGCAATGGCTTTCATTACTGCATCTGTTGTGGCTGAGTTGTATGCTCTGGGCGGTGGTATTACAGTTTAATCGTTATAATTGCTGGCTTTCTACTCTTTTTATTGCCATAGTTTTTCTGTTTGCATTCTATTGGTGGCTGATGGAGCTGTCCGCTTATCAGCATAAAGTCATGCATACTTACCCATTTTACCCGCTAGCCTGCGTCAGATGGATGGCTATTATCGACTGCTGCAGTTAACCTGGCGAATTAAAAATGCATATTTGCTGCCTTTGGTATAATTGCAGCGATCATTCATAGCAATTATTCAGTGTATGAAGTCTAAAGTATACGCGTTTTTTAATAATAGCTTAATGTGATCGTGCATATACTACAAAATACCTGTATTACAATTACAGGTTAAGTAAAATTAATGGCCAATCGTAATCTATAATTATAAAATTAATAAATTAATAGGTAATAATATAGAGTAAATTGATTTTTGATAAGAGGTAAACATGCAAAAATTAGCAGTAAATGAAGTTCGGAATGTAGCCGGTGGTGAGAGTTCCAACGTCAAGAAAGCGAATCATTTGTATCAGTGGATTAACAGAACTGCTTGGGATTATGATTATAATGCAGGAGCATGCTATAGTGATCAACTTAAGTCAGACAAGGATGGGCACGATACTTTTTTATGCAGTATATTAAATTATGTAGATTTTGACCATTCTGTTGTTAGCGATGATAATCTAACTACTTGTGAGGATAAATGCCGGCAATATTTTAGCCAATTGCCCGGTTTTGAGAATATAACCATGCATCGTTCATAACCATGTATCGTTATTAAGGATGGCATATCCACAGTTATCTAATATAAAATAATATAACTTAGTTTAATCGTAATCAGTATTATTGTGTGAGGTTAAAGTGAAACGACAGATTTGTAATTCTTTAGATTTAGATAAAATTTCCGGTGGTGATCACATTATGGGATTACGCGCGCATGGTCAAAATGGTGGCGTAATTATAAACTATGTTTCAAACATGAGCTATGGTGACTATTTAGCTAATAATGGAACAGGGGCGGAAGGTTTTTGTACTGCTTATTTTAGTACAGGATCGTCGAATTCTGGGTTCATGAGTTTTGCAGATTGTTTCTGTAAAGCTTGTGATGTTGGTTATGACTTAAATAAGTTTAAGGTTAAGTTTTATCATAACATGACTGATCCGAATGGTTCTGACCACTCAGACGTGGTAAATCTTGGTTCTATGTGTGGATATAACTTTACTATTGCACATACGGAAGAACTGTAAATTAGTTATATCAATTTAACATAATTATAGATTACGTTTTAATAGACCCATGTCTATTAAATTACCTAACATCCGTGATATCTTATGTACAGGTTACGGATGTTAGGTATTCTACTGTCTATTTTTATTCATCGCCCGTAGGAATCTATACGGCGCGAGTAGCCGTCTGATCTAGCGGTAACCATTGTTTGCAATACAAGTCTCTTGCCTGTTGTTTTGTGTTATTCCTGCGCTAACTGCTGCTGCAGTCGCGCTTTTTGCTGATTCAATTCATCAATTTTTCTACTGGTCATAGCGATTACTTGCCGTAGTTTACGTTGCGCGGCTAGCACCGGATCATGATCGACATTAACGTGTTCGGTCACTACGTACACCCCGCCCAAATGTTGCCCCCATTCCCGATCAATAGTTAAACGAAAATGTTGATTGGTAGTTTTGGAAAAAGGCAGTGGGATACGGGAATTTTCCCCGTAGCATTTATGGTCGATAATCTTCTGATTATTAGTTTCATTTACTAAACTAATGCAGAGATTGGCCGATTCCCAGAAATCTTGCACTAGAATCCAGGCGTGTTCACCTTTAGGAATGATAAAGGATTTGGGGTGGCAATGTTCGTCGGTTAGCCGATCGGTAATAATATAGTCAACTAGACATTGAGTTTTTTCCGCTAGGCGCGCGGTTTGCAAAAACACGTAGATATCATCCATGTTAGGCCCTCTTTTTAAATCGGTATAACGGACAAAATTAAAACCTGGTGGATGCTGATAATTGGGACCTCGGCGGGTGGCAAATTTTTGGCAATTGGGATGTTCAATAATTATATCCCGCGCCATATTGGCCTCGGTTTGCGCATCCCGCTGCTGCCGTTTTAAGCGGTCGATCTGTTCATCTAGTTTCTTAATAGCGTCTACCAGCTGTTGGTGATGCCGTTGCTTTTGCGCTTGCAGCTGTTTGGCTTGCTGCTGTATTTGCTGCAGTTGCTGTAACTGTTGTTGCTGCGCTAGCTGTGCCGCGTTACTAGTTTGCCGCGCCCGCTCTAGCAGTTTGGCGAGCTTGGCAGAAACTTGATCGGAGCGCTGCTGTTGTTGCACTCGTCCCGTCTGCTGCGCGGCAGCTTGATTATAGAGATTATACTGCTGTTGTCGGTTCATTATGAAAGTATTGGCCAAACTGTTTGCAGAGACGATTAGCGCGGCTAGGGATGCAACGGTTAATTGCCCAAGAGTCGCTAATTTACGTAATTTCTGTCTGAATGAGCTAATTTTAGTTGCGCGATGTAATAATAGCATAATAATATGTAAGTTTTATAACACTTAATTAACCATTTTAATAACCTCATCTATATCGCATAGAACGATGCTATAGGGTACCATATAGAACACTTAACCGATGCAATAACAGGATCGGTGAAACTCGATGAATTCGATGAAACTAGTTGCACCAATAGCGGCGATAATGCTATAAATAAATGGTAATAGAGATCAGAAAGTAGTAGATAAATAGGTAGGTAATTGTCAATATTGTAGATAATTTTAGAATAATGAATAACAATGCCAATAATCATAATAACGATGCGGAGCTAGCTTTACTGCGTCGAGGCTGCGCTGAGATCATTTCGGAAGAGGAGCTCTGCCAAAATTTAGCTAGCGGCCAGCCGCTCAAAATTAAGGTTGGTTTTGATCCGACCGCGCCGGATCTACATCTGGGGCATACGGTGGTGATCAATAAAATTCGCCAATTTCAAAATCTGGGGCACCAGGCGCTAATTGTTATTGGCGATTTTACCGCCATGATCGGGGATCCAACCGGCAAAAACGTGACTCGCCCGCCGCTGAGTCACGAGACGGTGCTGGAG
>CAVFMC010000036.1:8353-9119 GCA_963623565.1 Bacteroidaceae bacterium
GTGCTGGAGAACGCTAAAACCTACGAACAACAGTTTTTAAAGGTGTTACTGCCCGAGCGAACTACTATTTTGCATAATTCAGTTTGGCTAGCGCAGCTAAGCAGCATCGATTTTATCCGGCTGGCTGCTTCGTATACCGTGGCGCGAATGCTGGAACGGGACGATTTTAGTAAGCGTTATAGCCATAACCAGTCGATCGCTATCCATGAGTTTCTTTATCCGCTAATGCAGGGCTATGATTCGGTGGCTACCGGCTGCGATATTGAAATGGGGGGCACGGATCAAAAATTTAATCTGTTGGTGGGGCGGGAATTGCAGCGCCAACGGCAGCTCAAGCCGCAGTTAGTAATTACTATGCCACTGTTGGAGGGACTGGATGGAGTTAAAAAGATGTCCAAGTCGCTGAATAATTATATCGCCATTGATGAACCGCCCCCACAGATGTTTGGTAAAGTGATGTCCATTAATGATCAGTTGATGTGGCGTTATTATGAGCTACTGAGTTCTATCGATAACGCGGAATTAGCGCGACGTCAACAGGCAGTGCGCGAGGGTCAAAACCCCCGGGATATTAAGCTGCAGCTGGCCTATGAGTTGGTGGCGCGTTTTCATGGCATGCCGGCCGCCCAGCAGGCGCAAACCGAATTTATTGCCCGTTTTAAGCAGGGGGTATTACCCGAGCAGATTGTGCAACGCGAAGTTGCGTTGCCGGAAGGGCAAGAACAGATGACGCTACCGCAACTACTGAAACTGAGCGGTATGGTGA
>CAVFMC010000037.1:0-455 GCA_963623565.1 Bacteroidaceae bacterium
AGATCATTTGGAATAAACGATTAAATGGAACAAAAGAAAGTTTATTTCGCAACTGGTCTATTATTTTGGGATGGGGGTTCTGAATAGTTACAATCAATATTGTCAGATAAGACGAGGACAGGCTTATGGAAAGTACTGCAACAAATGAAAATTATAATCAATCGAGTGCTGGAATGTCAACCGATGACTTGCGCGAGGCATTAAACAATAAACTCGTGGCATTAAATGAAGATCAGCCGCTCGAAAAACGTTTTATCAAAGATATGAATGCGTACATGGCGTCGATTAATTGCTTGGTTAGACAAGGCATGACTGGGTTAGATAAATCCATTATTAATATTTTTCGTAATGACCCAATCCCTAATACTTTTTTCGGAAGTCTCAGAAGCAATATGTTCTTAACCAGAATAATTCAGACAATGCGCAAAATTATGCCAGACAGTTTGATTTTTGAT
>CAVFMC010000037.1:465-5984 GCA_963623565.1 Bacteroidaceae bacterium
TTATGAAGGCATTAAACAAATATTGGCATCATTGGCATCAGATAAGATATCAAGCCCAATTGAGAAGGTTAACCGTATATTATACGAAATAGCTGAGAGCATAACATCAGGTAGCGATCGCGAACAGGAAGCAGTGAGTTCTGATAAATATAACAAACTGCATGCTGTTATGAAAACCTTGAATGACGTAATGTCAAATTTGATTAAACAACAGCAACAAACTATTGCAATTAAAATAGCGCAAACTTTTGACCAAATAACAGCTCAAAATCCGAAATTGTTTCAAGAAGTAACCATCATTAAAAACATTGCAACAAATATTGCGTCTGGTAATGCCGCGGATGGTATCTACGCTTCGGTACTGCAAAAGTTAAGTGAGGCAAATGCTAATAAACCGGTAACCGATTGGTCATTAGAACAGATTCGAGCAGAAATCGCCCGCCAGCTCGAAGTAACGGATGAAGAGTTTGCAAAGTGTTTCGGACAGAACGACACGCTCAAACTGGATTTACTACGGGTACAATGCGCAATTGATATTTTATTAGATCCTAAGCAGTCACAGCAGCATATAAAACAATTTGGCCAACAGATGACAGGCCTTGATGTTTATGGGTTTTTAAACACTTCTCTGAGCAACATAACAACCCCTAAGAATTACTTTACTGAATACGGTAAGACTTTACGGCACGCAAAAGAACTTGGTGACGACTATTGTGCTATAATGCCCATTCTTCTTGTACATTTGAATCAGCAACAGTACAAGCAAATAGCTGATGAAAATGAAGAATCAACATTAACAGATAGCAATCATGACGAGTTGTATAAAAAACAAATTATTAACCCATTAATAGAGCAGCAGGTATCTTTGGCTACTTTTAATATTGATTGGACCCTAAACCAGATCAATCAGTTGGATGTAGTTATTATTGTACGTGATCGAGACGAAAATATCGCATTAAAACAGATACTTAACAATTACGGGGCCAGTTTAGAAGATAAGGATTGTTCAGACATACCCAAGGTATATACCTATTCAGATAAAAACCGTCTTAGTTTTAACAGCCCTCCACATCGTATCGAGGTATATACCTATACAGACTTACTGGATAACAAGCATAAGGACTTACTGGATAACAAGTATAAGGGTTATTATACTCCTCCAGATGCCGGTTTTACACCTTGCATAGTCTTAGATGCGCCTAACGGTTATCGAGAACAAAAAGCTTTGAACATTAAACGCGGTCTAATATATCCGATTTTGACAGAAGCTGATCCAAACATTACTAATGTAATCCATGCCAACCGCTTAGACAACCTCAATCGTGATGATAAGAACTGTACCGAAATCTATGCCGAAACGGTCGCCTTTCCCGACAAGAATGATAATTGGTTTGTTCTCCGCGAACTATCAGAGAAATGTCGAACCTTAGAACAGTTAGCTACTGCTGAACAACAGGCGCCAACTACTAACATTAAAGCCCATGCACGAGTCATACTGGATTTTATGGCGAGCACTAATATCTTTGATGATACAGATAATCCAACCTATCTACGCGCCGTTCGGATTATTAGTAAATTACCTCGAACCGGACAACAACTTATTGAAGCCGCTTATGAACAATCGCTGCAACAGACAACCGGTATAGATATTAACAACAATCTTAAGAACGCCCTGATACTTAGCCAAAATCAGGATGTACAGCATAAAATAAATAATTACGTGCCGCCAACAAAAAATGATGGCCAAATTAAGTGGGATTATCTAAAAAATACACCACCCAGAGGTTTTGGCAGTTGTACTCATCAAGATATGCACGATCATTATCGAGAACAAATAAATACTATATACAGATTGTTAGGTTCTGGATATAACGAACAGGTAAAAAACAAGCTAAACGAAGTTAAACGATGCTTTGCTAATGGTCAGATGAAACAAGCTATTCAGAAGATAAAACTTATAGAAAGTATGAACTCGGAGCAACAAACTAAGCTCTGCATCGCTTTCAATAATCTCGATGCCATAGCTAGCACCAAAAGTTATTCAGATTATGGTTTGATCAGGTTACTCCAACAGTGGCAATTGGTAGATAAGGATCAAGCAATTAGTCGGGCAGAGATCGTAGAATCTTTAAACCAGATAATCAACCCAACAGAAAATAATACACAAACGGTGTCTAATAATAATCAAGTAAATTACCAGGATGCTAGCCCTCATCGGTAAATCATTAAAAATGCTCGGCTCGGTTGCGCTACAGAACATATCTAGGCTAATAAATGGTTGATAGTAGGCATGAGAATTCTCCGTTACTCCGCCATTGCACTGCGCACCAGTGATCTAACCGATGGATATTAGCGAACAGCAATTTTTGTGGCGTAACGTAGCGACCTAGCCCAGACTTTTCTGAGAGTGAAGATCTACATACAACAGCGGCAGACCAATAGCCAAGATGAGCGCATGCTAGATATTGCAGCGCAGAAACGCAATTACTGTCAAGCAGATTGGTATGGCTGCCGCGCTCATACAACTATATTAATATAATTAAGATATCCACCTAATTACCGAATCCTCTTGTTATCTTAGGAGGTTCGTCCCCGCTCTTCATGATACTGCTGCTCAGTGTTAACTTGCCAGATATTGCGCTTATTGGCAATGCCATGAACCAAATTATGCACCGCTTCAAAAGCGGTACACATCGAATGGTCAATATTATTGTAGTGATGCTGCCCGTTACGACCAACACAATAGAGATTAGGGATATGTTCATTTAACCAAGCGATCAGCTGATCAATCTGGGTATAACTATCAAAATAAGCCGGATAAGCTTTTTTTACCCGCTCTACATGATAATCCAGCACCTCCGCGGGACTATCGATCAACCCTAATTTTTGCATCTCGGTAATGGCAAAAGTGGCAAAAGTATCATCCTCCATCGACCAATACTCATCCCCCTCATTAACAAAATATTCCAGCCCTAGCCAGATGGTCTGTGCTAGATCTTTTACCATATAAGGCGACCAGTTGTTATAAACCTGAAAACGCCCCATCTTCACCCGCCGATCCTGCACGTAGACCCAACAATCCGGAATGATATTGTTCACCGTTTTACGCCGAGTTTGATTGTACAAATTAAGTTTACGCACCAGCACACCTAAAGTCATGTAGTCGCGGTAGGGCAAGTGGGCGGCAATGGACGCAATGTTAGCATCGACATTAGGTAGGCCAGCCACCAGATCTTTGAGTGGCATAGAAGAGATCACGTGGTCGCCGCGCATAGTCTGCTGCCGGCTCTGCTGTTGCCCTTGCTGCTGATAGGTAACGGAGGTAATGGCGCCGGTCTGCGGATCCCGGGTAAAAGCCACCACTTTAGCCGACTTGATAATGGTGCCGCCCAGCGCCTCCACTTTGGCCGCCACCACCTCCCAGAGCTGCCCAGGACCTAATTTAGGATACTGAAACTGCTCAATTAATGAAGTCTCAACTTGGCGATGCTTTTTATGCAAGAGCCGCCCCCAAATATCTTTTAGCACCGCCAGCACCGAGAGCCCTTTAACCCGCTGCGCGCCCCAGGAAGCATCGATCTCCCGCGGATGGCGCCCCCATAAATTCTCGGTATAATGCTCAAAAAACATGGAATAGAGTTTCCGCCCAAAGCGATTGATATAAAAATTTTCTAAATTCTGCTCAGGTAGTTTGTGGGCTAAGGCGCAAAGATAACTAAAGCCCACCTGCAACACGGTCAGTAGCCCCATGTTACGCAGTGTTTTCAGCTTTAAAGAGACCGGATAATCATAAAATTTATCATCAAAGAGTATGCGCGACACACGCTCTCGAATCAGCATCACCTGGTCGGTCTGCTGCGGATCTGGACCGCCAGCAGTTAGCTGTGCCGGGCGACCCAGCAGCAGATCGTCGTCCGCAGGCGCTCCCTGCAACGGGAGCATCTGCTGCCACCAGGCATTCACCTCCGGCATTTTCGAAAAGAAACGGTGACCGCCCATGTCCATGCGATTACCCTTATAATTCACCGTACGCGAAATACCACCCAAGAAGTCGGTTTCCTCAAAAATAACCACCCGATAGCGCGGTTGGCTCTGCTGCTGTGCCGCCGGGCCTGGACTATGTTGTTGATTATACCATTGATTATGATGCTGTTGGGTGTGCGATTGAGCCAATAGTTCATAAGCAGCGGTTAAACCCGCAGGTCCAGCGCCAATAATTAAAACAGTTTGTTCCGTGCTATCTTTCATCTGCCGTATTCTCCAAAAAGTATACTTTTTTGTAACTTACCCACTTACCTTTATTGCTATTGATATAGCACGATATTGATTCTTATTGCAAGAAAAAACACCTTTTTAGGCATTATTTAGTATCGCTCGTCGCTTACAAAAAAGTATACTTTTTGGTAATTCTGCATTTAATCTCCGTGAATTTAGTCGTCATGCCGCGCCAATCAATATCGAACGACAAGGTTTTCTTGTTGCAGACGGTTGATTTTTTTCTAAAAGTTATTAAACTGCATCATGATTGGCGGAATAGGTAGACAGCCATATCACCTACGGGTTTACGAACTGATTGATGTTAAACATTTGTTTGAGTTGTTTAATTTAAGTTAAGTGCGTTAATATACGAAACGTTATTGAATTTTGAGAGGAGATATGCAAATAGAAAATCCAGAATATACCGTAATTAGCAGCCATGCGGTAGGATTAGAAAAGAGCACGGTACTGCGAAAAACCTATTTTTTATTAGGGCTAACTATCCTTTTTAGTGCGGTAATGGCAACCCTACCGCTCTTTGGTATGCTGCCGATAATCAACAGCCCAGCTCTCTGCCTACTAGGCATGTTTGGACTACTGTTTGCGGCACAAGCGACCGCCCATAGCGACTGGGGCATATTTTGGACTTTTGCTTTTACTGGTTTTATGGGTTATACCCTGGCCCCCACCCTGATTTATTATCTGATGCTATATAGTAACGGCGGCGCCATCGTTCTACTCTCGCTCTTTTGCACCGCTTTGATCTTTATGGCGCTCTCTTTTTACGCGGTCTACGCCGGCAAAGATTTTTCTTACCTTAGCGGCATGCTGTTTGTAGGGTTAACCGTAGGCCTACTGCTCTCGATCGCCGGATTATTTTTACAGGTCGAATGGTTTTCGGTAGTCACTTCCGGGTTTTTCGTCCTAATCATGGCCGGGCTAATTCTACTGCGCACCAATTGGATCGTGAATGGCGGAGAGCGTAATTATATTGTCGCTACCATTAGTTTGTATTTGTCGCTTCTAAATATGTTTATTAGTTTATTACAGATCTTAGGTTTCTTTGCTGGTTCTAAAAGAAATTAAGCTGTTTTACTTATAATTTATGATAATAATATAATGATGCTGATGCGCATGCGGCTAGCAAAATTAATTACTCATCTGCTCCTGCTCGGCACCCTCGTCGTGTCGAGTCTAGGATGGGCGGTAGATCGTTATCGAATGCCTAGTGCGGGTAACGACCTAGTGGGTGCTAACTATCT
>CAVFMC010000037.1:5994-9024 GCA_963623565.1 Bacteroidaceae bacterium
AAGGGAGACACCGTCTCTACTATTCGACACGGCAATGGAGTTAGTTATGATGAGCTGTTAATGGCTAACCCTAAAATTAATTTTGATAAGCTGCGCGCAGGGCAGAAAGTGTTAATCCCCAAACGCTTTATTCTGCCGCCATTTCGCGACGGAATCGTAGTAAATATTCCTGAACTGCGTCTTTATTACTTTACCCCAGATGGTAGACACGTTTATACTTTTCCGGTGGGTCTGGGGCGTAGTAACTGGCGCACTCCGGTGCTAGCCACCAAAGTGGTGCGCAAAAAAGCTGATCCCACCTGGACTCCGCCGGATAGCATTCGACGATATACCCTAGAAAAAACCGGGCGGGTACTGCCTAAAGTGGTGCCAGCAGGACCGAATAATCCATTAGGTAAATATGCGCTATATCTGGCTGCTACAGGCGGCTACATGATCCACGGCACTAATGCGCTAAGTAGCGTAGGTACTTTTATTAGTTCGGGATGCGTACGTTTAGCGGCGGAAGATATCGCCTTACTCTTCGAACAGGTTGAAATTGGTACCCCGGTACGGTTTATCTATTATCCTATTAAAGCGGGCTGGTCGGATAATAAACTCTATTTAGAAAGTCATCCTACGGTGGGCAGTTATGGCGAAAAGGAACGCTCCAACCTGAACGACCCGACTGCACGCGGAGCACTCTTTAAGGCGATCAAAGCTCGTCCCGCCCAGCTTTCTAAGCCGCTGATTATTAAAAATCTCAATGAACGCAACGGGGTACCGGAAGCGGTGGGCTATGGCATTTAAGATTATGGCATTAAAAGAACCATGTAACCCAAGCAAGCAGCGATAAAAACAATAAAAAGTAAATAAGAAATAAATAAATAAAATAGTATTCAATAGTATTTATATAATAGACATAAGCACGTAAGCAGTATTACATTAATGTTTAGTAATTTACGCGAAAAACTCAGCGCCAGTTTAAGGAAACTTACAGGTCGCGATAAACTAACCGAAAACAATATCCGCGAGGCTTTAACTGAGGTGCGTAGCGCCTTGCTAGACGCTGATGTGCCACTACAGGTTGCAGACCCACTGCTAACCCGGATCGAGCGCCAAGCAATCGGACAGCAGTTAGTTAGCGGCATTCAAGCTAGTCAGCAGTTCATTAAAGTGGTCTATGATGAGCTGGTTGCAATTCTAGGCGGCGGAGACACCCAACAGCTGCAGCTTAAGGTACAGCCGCCGGCGGTAATCCTAATGGCAGGCTTACAGGGCGCCGGGAAAACTACTAGCGTAGCCAAATTAGCGCTATTGCTAGGCGATGCAAATGGCATTACCGATCTGAATGGCCATAACGGCCAGCGTAAACGGATCATGACGGTCAGCTGCGATCTCTATCGTCCCGCCGCCCGCGAGCAGTTACAGATCTTAGCTGAACAACATCATTTCATTTATTATGACCCGGTCAGCAGCGATGATAGCTCTAACAGCAGCGAAACCAGTGACCTAGCACGCGACCCAGTAGCTATCGCCCGCACTGCCTACGCCGAGGCTAAACGTCAGTTAATGGATATCCTAATTGTAGATACCGCCGGACGCCTGCATGTACAACAGGAGTTGATGAACGAATTAAAAGCAATCGCCGATGCCGTCCACCCTGTCGAAACTTTACTGGTGGTTGACAGCATGACCGGGCGAGATAGTTTAACCATCGCGCAGGAATTTCAAAAAACGGTGCCTTTAACCGGGGTGATTTTAACCAAAACCGATAGCGATACCCGTGGTGGCGCCGCCCTAGCTATGCGCTGCGTGACCGGCTGCCCAATTAAATTCGTCGGTGTGGGCGAAAAAATCGAAGATGGGTTAGAGCTCTTTCATCCTGAGCGGATTGCTTCCAGCATTCTAGGTATGGGGGATGTATTAAGTTTAGTAGAACAGGCCTATAAAAAGATTGATAAAAAACAGGCCGATGACCTAACTAAAAAAGTTTACGCCACTGGGCGCATGGATTTAGAGGATATGCGGCATTTTCTGTTGCAGATGCGCAAATTGGGTAATATGAGTAGCATTCTAAGCAAATTACCCGCTAATCTTTTTGGCGGGCTAAAATTAAACCAAAATCAACTCTCTGATGGAGACCAGAAAATCGACCGAATGCTGGTAGTCATCAATTCGATGACTAAAAAGGAACGACGCTTCCCAGCCAACATTCGTCCATCGCATAAACAGCGGATCGCTAAAGGCTCAGGAACCAGTATCGCTGCGGTTAATGAGATACTGCGTACTTATGAGCAGATGCGTAAACAATTTGCCAAAATAGGCGGGGGCGGTAAATTAGCTGGTTTATTGAATAAATTTTTAAAATTCTAATCATAATAGCGCCGTTACCGACAGATTATTCGAACACCAAATAGAAACTATTGACATTACAACCTAATACCATGAGTATCCTGCGGGCAGAACATCTCTCTAAGCGATATAAAAAACGGTACGTAGTGCGTGACGTCTCCATAACCGTCAGTAGTGGCGAAGTGGTGGGTTTACTAGGTCCCAACGGTGCCGGCAAAACTACTAGTTTTTATATGCTGCTAGGGCTAATTAAACCTGATGCAGGCCGAATTTATCTAGACGATCAAGAAATTACTAAACTTAAAATTCATCAACGAGCCAAATTGGGTTTAGGCTATCTACCGCAAGAAGCATCAGTGTTTCGCGGGTTGTCGGTAGCAGATAATTTGCTAGCGGTGTTAGAATTAACCGAGCTTTCCAAGCTGGAGCGTCAGCAACGACTCGAGCAGTTGCTGGCAGAATTTCATTTAGAACATCTGCGGGATGCACTAGGTTTAACTCTCTCGGGTGGAGAGCGACGGCGGGTGGAGATTGCCCGGGCGCTAGCTGTTAATCCCAGCTTTATCTTGCTAGATGAACCTTTTGCCGGGATTGACCCGATCTCCATCGTGGATATTAAAAAAATTATTACCCATCTTAATCATCTTCATGTTGGAGTCTTAATCACCGATCATAATGTGCGCGAAACCCTAGATA
>CAVFMC010000038.1:0-9013 GCA_963623565.1 Bacteroidaceae bacterium
GAGCTGATACCGAAACCGACATTAATAAGGAGGTGTTGCAGCAGATTTTTCCTTTAATTATGAATCATCATAAAGGCGAACGGATAAGCGGTATTATCTCGCTACCGGCAGGTCTTCGTCATCCTGATGATCCAGCTATCGATAAATGTGAAGTCACCATTGTCATTCACAGTATTCGTAAACCACAGCTACCGGAAATAAACGATGAACTAGCTAAAGCGTACCAAGTTGATTCGCTAGAAGAGCTGCGTAAATTAGTAAAACAGAAATTAGAAGAAAAAGCGACGGATTGCAGCAAAAGTCTCTTAAACGCGGAGATGGTAGCCAAACTGATAGCCATGCGTTGTCAGCAGGACCCCAAACTCAGTATTGAGCACCGTGTAGAGAAGGCTAAGCAAGCGTGGCAAAAGAGACAGGAGAAAGTAGATGCGAATACAAATGCAGATACAGAACATCATGCTATAGCGGAACCTACGGCGCAGGCGACTACCGAAATGGCTAACGCGGCAACAACGCTGGATGAAACCACGCTAGTCGCGACAGTTGCACAACCATCTGACAGCGATGCCATTCAGAGCTCTACTGCTAACGCTGCTACTTACCCTATTGAACAGGTGCGGGATTATATCACTCAGGAGATGCGGAAAGCTCTACTCTTTCGCGCTTATGGCGCCAATCATCAGGTAGAGATCACTGATGACGATATACAGGCATTATATTTAAACCAGTTCTATCAGATTCTGCAAACTCAAGGGGTGCATAAAGCTGCTTGGTTTTTGCAATATTATAAGGAGGACCAACATTACCGTTATCAGTTACAACAGATGGCGATTAACCGAAAGCTACTCGACCTCTTAGCGCAAGAGGTGACCGTTGAAGAACAGGAAGTCGCGTATGCGCAGCTGTTAAAGTTGGAGGAAGAACGTAAAGAACGTGAGTGGCACAAAGTACAGGAGATCACTCCTTATGTGGAATAATAACTTAGTACCGATGGTGGTAGAGCAGAGTCCACGAGGGGAACGAGCTTACGATATCTACTCGCGACTACTCAAAGAGCGCATCATTTTTTTGGTAGGCGAGATTGAATCTCATATGGCCAGTTTAGTAGTGGCGCAGCTACTCTTTTTGGAATCCGAAGATGCGGAACGGGATATCAGCCTCTATATTGATTCACCGGGTGGAGTGGTCAGCGCAGGGCTGGCTATCTATGACGCCATGCAATTTGTCAAACCCCAGGTGCAAACCCTCTGTATCGGTCAAGCCGCTAGTGCGGCAGCGGTGTTGCTAGCTGCGGGGGCTGCTGGTAAACGACTAATTTTACCCCACGCCAGCGTGATGATTCACCAGGCCCTTGGTGGTTATCAGGGCCAGGTCAGCGATATCACTATCCATGCTAAAGAAGCCAACCGGATCAATCAGCAGATTGTTCAGATTCTAGCTAAACATACTGGCAAGAGTGAAAAACGCCTGCTAAAAGATATTGATCGCGATCATTTTATGAGCGCGGATGAGGCGGTACAATACGGTTTAGTGGATCGGATTATTGCCTATCGAGAATAAATGTATTGAAAATAAGTACATTAAAAAGAAACATACGGTACAAATGCAGCCGATAATTGCAGCTTGAATAGTTTCCAGGCACCTTTTGAATAAACACTATACTCGTAAGCATGGCAACGAGTATATTACGGTCAAACATGAGTTCGGAATAAATAAAAATGTACTGCGACTATTTAGTACAGCTTAGCCACGCTAACAGCCCTCTGGTGATCATTTTAAACCGCAGCTGGTAATATCTTTGAATCGGATTTCGCTTAATAGTCTTAAAGTGCCGAATAAAGCCATGATCATGACCCTGCTTCCCATAAGCATAAATAATCCCCTCGTCCATTCGCTCTATCATCCGCTTAATGGCCAGCCGGAACTCGGAGTTGTAAATTAGTCCCCTTTTCATTAATAATAACTCAATATAACTCAGCTCCCTGCGGTAGAGATGATACAACACCTCCCGATCCGGCGCTAACGCGCCGCTGGCCCACTGCTGCTGCAACCAGGCATGAATCTCCTCAGAGCGCTGAAAGGGAATCCGGTAATCCTTGACTTTCTCAACTTCCGCTGCTAAAGAATCTGGCCGTTGATAGTGATAATAAGCTACCGGGGTATAGTTAATTCGCCGCGCCAAACACAGCGTTTGCACCTGAAAAGGGTTATCACTCCAACCCGCACCCGCTGCCTCAATGAAACGAATGCTCTGCTGCCGCAAAAATTCTCTTTTATATAAACAACTCCAAATACTAGGATGATACTGCAAAAACAGACTGCATTCAGCTAGGGTAAAACTGCGCTGTTGTGGAATAGCAGCATCATCCCAGCGTACTTTACGCACTTGGTCATGACGCTTTGAGGCAAAATGCTCATAATAGCTAGATTTGACAACATCGGAATCAAATCTTTTGGCAATAGCATAGAGCGCCTGGTACATCTGCGGGTCCACATGATCATCCGGTTCTAAAATCGCCACGTACTCCCCCCGCGCCCGTGCTAATCCCAGATTACAGCTCTGCCCGTAACCTCCATTGAGCTTATGGATCGCCACCACCCGCCGGTCCTGCTGCGCATACTGATCAATAAGCGCCGGGCAGTTATCCGGCGATCCGTCATCGATTAATAACAGTTCTAGTTCTTTTAGACTCTGCTGCAACACACCATCCACTGCTGCCCGCAAAGAATCTTCTACACCATAGACCGGTACTATCACCGAAACTTTAATCATTAATTACTCCAGTATCAATCATCATCCACCATCATCAATTTTAACAACTGCCGATCGTTACGGTTTGATCCCATTTGTTGCCTCGGCTTGCACTGGTTGGCAAATACTGTTAATCGCACTGGTGATCTGTTTATAAGCCTCTGCCTCTAATTTCATTATTTTCATAAAATCCGGTATTTTCCCCGGATGGTTTAAACGCTCAATCATCCCCCGGCAAGTTTGATGTTCATTATTTTCGTGATCTAAAACTGCTTCGAGTGCAGCTGGATTGCCTTCAAAACTATCAATAATAGCTAAAATCAAAGCGGCTGTTTTCTGAACGCGCAGATATCGCAAAGCCAACATCAAAACATTATTACCGTCGTGATCAGTCTCAGTTAGCAACTGATCTAGCATACCAGCTTTTCTTGTTTTATCAATAATTAATTTAAACACATCCAAGTCAGCTCGGCCTCGACTAAAAATCGCCATTAAAACATTATTACCTGACGCATCATGCCCTTGCAATAATTGAGTCAATATTCCAGCTTCATCAATCCCGATTATATATTTAATCCGTACTAAATCGTTAGACCTTTCTAATGCAAATAGCAAGGTATTACGTTGTTGCTGATCTGTTTGCAAGAGCACCTTATCTAATACGTTAAGCTCCTTTGCTGATTGAATAATGAACTTTACCAGTTCTGTATGTTTGCGACTTCGCAATGCAAACATTAAAGGGTTGCACCCACAATAATCATGCACCAATAATGCTTGTGCTAACAGATTACGCTCCTGCAATTTAGCGATAATCAGATCAATTATACTGTTATCTGCGCATTCTATCGCCGTCATTAAAGGAGTACGCTGATGCTGGTCTGGCCGGGTTAAGATCTGTTCAAATAGATCTAATGGCGGCCTCATTAATGCCGAGTTTTGCTCTGCTACGGCCAGTGCTTGACTGTCTGACGCTGTTTCTAATACCTCTGCCGCTTCTGATGGTATCGTGGTTAAAGCATCAAAAATCTCTTCCACTATCCGCGGCCAACGACTTACGCGTATTGCTTTGATCACAAAATTTTCTCCCTGCATGTCGTATTGTGATAACAACCTATTAAGAAGTCCATTGTCAATAACAAGCTTAAAAACTAATAGAAACTGTTGTAACGTACCTCTACTCACTATATACATTAACAGGTTTTCATCATGGATATTGCGTTGTAGTAATAGAAGCTTAAATGCTGCACCATCCGCTGCTTCAGCCATAACCAACATTGGTTGAAGCTGTTCTATAGATAACCTGTTCAGTATTCCATGCATTAAGAAATTTTGGTTTTTCTTATCCTGATTTAATAATAGCGGTTCTAGTATCCGCGATTGACGCGCTGTATCAAATAGTAGGCTAAATATGTTCGGTTGTTTTCTACATACAGCTAGCGCTAAAAGACTCTGCTCTTCCCGGTTCGCATCGATTAACAGGTATTTTAATAGCTCAGCCATGTTGCAGCTTTGTAAACTTTCAAGCAGAAAGCGACAGCTGGCTTCTAAGTCTTCTGAACTATAACCCAACCATAACTCCAATAAACCGTAGAGAATATTAGCCTGCCGAGTGTCCACTAACGCGTGAATAAGCGGCTTTATTACAGCTTCGCTAATCCCTTCATCTGCGGCGCGCTGACTGAACTGGTCCAAATCTCTCTGTATTTGATCAGTTGTCATATCCGCATTATCCAGTTTTAATTTCGTTAATTTACAGATGCAGGCAGCGGCAGTATTTAAACAGGGCTGATTAGCTATTTGGTCCAATAAACCTTCTAATGCTGAACAAACAGCAAAAAGACGATCGATACTATCCACGCTATCTAGCATCTGGAATAACTGAATGAACAATGGGTCCCTTGAGCTAGTCTGTGCCGCTAAGAGCATGAAATTTGCATGCCTATCCAGACATAATAATTTAGCCATTGTTATTAAATGCTGCTGTAACACTCCGGTTGCATCTCGAGCTAAAGCTTTAGCTAATTTGTTCTCCGGTGCAGCTGCATCATTTGATCGAATCCAATCAATAATCTCTTTAAATAGCTTGGAATACTTTGCCGACAAAGTGGCAAAGGGTAAATTTACAACTGTTGAACCGGTTAAATGCGTTGTAAACGATATAAGATCATTCCATACTCGAAAGAGGATAACTTGTTTAGCCAACTGTGCACAGGCCCCAACAATAGCTAACGGTATCTGAGTCCTTAAATATTGCCTCATAGAAGGATCGTCAAACTGCTCATAGTATTTACTAATCCAACTGTCTAACTTATCGTTTATATGCTGCTGAATTGGCGCAATCCACTCCGGCGCAGCTAATGACTCCTGCCCGCCTGAACGTGCTAAATATTGTCGACAGTCTAAAAACTCTAGAAAATTAATTGTTATCGGAATGGAGGAAAATCTATTAAGCACTAAACTAATAGTCATGCAATCGTCCTTGAATTCTGTGTTTGGCTCTAGTAGCTGGTAGATTTGGCGCTGCATCACACAAAGATCTTTCTGTAAGTTAGAGATGATTGCATTTTGGCCATCCGGCATAATACTAAGCATTTTATGCGAAGGAAAAGACGATACCTCTACATGAGTACTATGAACCTTATTATCGGAGACATCCTTAGCGTCATGCCGATCCGACTGCTCATCTTGTTCTAGTATGGAACAATTAACAGATTTGGATTTATCAAAAGGATCCATGATATTTATTGCCAGTTCCGTTACTTCTCTATGCCGCTCAACCGCTCTATCCACCACTGCTGCCGGCTGGTGGCTCACTGGATTGATGGGTGGCGGTTGTATAGGCATGGGCACTACCCAAACATTAGGCCCAATGACAAGATTGGGATTAGTAACCGGCGCGGCGAGCTGAGTTAATATCTGTTGTAACTTCTGATCTAATTGCGGTTCCTGCGGCATGCGATACAAGACCCCAGCTGCTGCTGCGGCCCTAACAAATAGCTGCGTAAGCTCTTGATCTTCCTGCTGCAATGCCCTTCTTAAATATTCGATGCCATCTTTATACGAAGTAGCCAGCAAAGATTTTAAGAGATCGAACATCTGATACCGCAATAAGCTCCGCAGCATAAATTTACAATGACTACGCGCATCTTGAATAAGAAGCCCCCACAACATAATATTTTTAAATGGCATGTTAAGCAATGCTTGCTCCAATACATCAAACTTATCTCCGACATACCTAAACAGCGCTGTTTGGGTATAGGCGATTTTAAATTGTTGAATATTATCTCGTAAGCTCTGTGAATCTATCTTCTGCAGCGATTCTTGATGTTTCAGTACCAATATTTTACATAACAATGCTCCAGCATCCGGCAAATGGATAGCTGCCGCTGGTACGGACAGGCATCGTTTTGGCGCGAATTCTGAGATAACCTCATGAAAACTATTAATCAGACCTTTAAGCTGATCTAATGGTAGTGCAAAAAAGTCGTTTATACTTAGTACCGGCCGTAGTATCTCTGCAAGCTGAGCTATCGGCCGAGTTATTTTCAGCCGATCTATCGGCCGGTCAAAAACAGCCAAAGGAGAACGATAATCCACATCTAGCAACGCGGCTAATTGTATTATATATTCTTTTCGATCTGCGTCAAAAGTTTGGCCACCCGGACCATCGCTATTAATTTTTGACACCCAATTGGTAATTGCATCTAGTGCCGGCCGGCAATTTTTAGCTAATAATCTATTAGCAGATAATTTAGGCTGCAATAGATATCGGGCGATATTAGACCAGGCCTTAAATAATGGAACTCCATCAGTAACCAACCGAGTAACTGTAGTACGGATGAGTTCTCGAACATATTTACCAAAAAATGCTTGTACCCGTATACCTTTAGGGTTGATAGCATAGTTATTTTTAAACCAATCACCCAATTGATCTCTTACAATTTCGTCTAATGCGTCTACACGACAAGAATTAACAACCTTTAATAGAGAACCGGTTAGTGGTCGACAAGTTAAAAAATCAGCAAATGAAATATCTATACTCGAGTGCTTCAGATGTATGGTTGCTGAATCTGCGTTATAGGTAATCCTTGGTTCTAGAATGCTAAAAATTTTAAATTGCGTTTCAACCATAACATTGGTTACAAAATCCAGTTCCGAATAAATGCCAGCTAGCACGCTTACTAACGCAATTTCTGCTTTTGTATACTTCGTTCTGTCTTGATCAACAGACTTTGTTAAATACTCATCATTGTCCAACAGGGTATAAAAAAATTGACCTATTTTGGCTAATTTAAATTTCTGTTTATCTATTACAGATTCCGGATAGCGATCTTCATCTAAAATAGCGGATAATACCAATAAAACAACTGATTGATAACTAAATGAAGATGCAACTTCGGTTTTGTCATAAGCATCCTTATCAAAATAATTGATATCTAGACTGTAACGATAATTCTTGGCCAAGATAGCTTCGATTTTTTGTTTTATACCAGTTCTATCTGTTAAATGATCTGTTGAAGCGTGTGATTCTAAAAATGATTTTAGTACTTTTTGATGCTTGTTGAGTATTGAATCGCTGAATTCATTTAATAATGATTCTCTTAGTGACCGTGCAGTCAAGCACACAGTTCTCTTTGGATCATAGATGGGGACTAAAGTCTTGATAAGAAAATATCTAACGTACTGTATAATAAAAAGATAGTCATCTGCTTTAGGCTGCATGCTAGTTTGTTGCGCATTTAACATAAAATTCCCTACCGTAGCTAACTGCTAAATTGAATTTCCAATCTTGTCTTTGTTGCCTATTTTATTATAATTCCTAAGATTGCAATTGTAGATTGTTTATTTTACAACCAGTCTGTTACAATATAATATAATAAATATAAAATGCGTTACTTGCTAACTGATCTACTAGCTAGTATATTCTAGTATAATAACTTTAGATGCATTTAGACACATATTTTGATTATACGTTTAGCTTTAGAATATATAGGAGCAGGCGACTAACATGTACCATAAACTAGAACAGCTGGCGAGCTTAGACCCCGAATTACACACCCTGATCGAACAGGAACTCTGGCGACAGGAACATCATCTGGAATTGATCGCCTCAGAAAATTACGCTAGCCCGCGGGTGCTAGCTCTGCAGGGTTCGGTACTCACTAATAAATACGCGGAAGGCTACCCCAGCAAGCGCTATTATGATGGCTGTGAATATATCGATGCTGTTGAACAGCTAGCTATCGCGCGGGCACAGCAGCTCTTTAGCGCGGATTTTGTTAATGTCCAGCCACATTCCGGTTCGCAAGCTAATGCCGCAGCTTACATGGCCACCATTCAGCCGGGTGATACCATTTTAGGTATGGAGCTATCGGCGGGCGGCCATTTATCTCATGGCTCTAAAGCTAGTTTTTCCGGTAAACTCTATCGGGCAATCGGCTATGGTCTGGATCCAGCTACCGGTTTAATTGATTATGATCAGGTTTACGATCTAGCCAAGCAGCACCGGCCCCAAGTCATCATGGCCGGATTTTCTGCTTATTCGCGCCGGGTGGATTGGCAATGCTTTCGGGATATTGCCGATGCGGTGGGCGCCTATCTAATTGCGGATATTGCGCATGTAGCTGGGCTGGTGGCTACCGGTCTCTATCCTTCGCCACTACAGATCGCGGATATTACCACTACCACTACTCACAAAACCCTGCGAGGTCCGCGATCCGGGCTAATTATGGCTAAACAGAATGAGGCGCTAACTAAACGGATTGATTCGGCGGTTTTCCCGGGGGTGCAAGGGGGGCCATTCTGCCATGTCATTGCCGCCAAAGCGGTCGCCTTTGGCGAGGCATTGCAGCCTGATTTTAAACGCTATCAACAGCAGGTACTAGCTAACGCCCAAGAGATGGCTAAAGTGGTGCAGGCGCATGGCTTTAAAGTGGTCTCGGGGGGCACGGATAATCATATGTTTGTGGTGGATTTAACCCCCCACCAGATCACCGGACAAGTCGCATCCGATCTACTAGCCTCCGCCCAGATTATCGTTAATAAAAACACTATTCCTAACGATCCACTGCCGCCCTCCATATCTAGCGGCATTCGCATTGGCACCCCGGCCATGACCACCCGCGGTATGCAGGTTAAGGAAGCGCGATTGATCGCCGAGTGTATCTGCCGTTTATTAACTGCCAGTGCTGCCGAACGCGCTAATATGCTGCAACAGAGTCAGCAGTTGAAGAAAGCTTATAGCCATTCAGGTCGATTGAC
>CAVFMC010000039.1:0-3644 GCA_963623565.1 Bacteroidaceae bacterium
GCTCTAGAGGGTTGCACTAATCGAAAAACCATTGTAATAATCATTAAAAAAAAATCAATTGTTATTTTATTTATACGCTATGGTGAACAGAAACATCATATTTATATTTTTATCCACCTCGCTAGTCCAATTTATAACTTTTTAGCAGTCAGTTCGCTCCAATTACAGCCCTCCTTCGGGCATGCTTTATAATTGCCGGATTTATTATGTTTCAGGGTTAAAATCGGATAATGGCATTGTGGACAGCACTCGGCGATCGGTTGGTCCCATAAAGCATATTTGCAAGCAGGATAGCGGCTGCAAGCGTAAAAAATCCGCCCCTTGCGCGAGCGACGTTTAACCAAATCTCCATGTTGGCAAACTGGGCAACACACCCCGCTACTCACCGGCGGATTGAGTGGCTCCAGATATTTACATTTAGGGTAATTACTGCAACCGATAAACTTGCCAAAGCGACCTGCGATCACTCGTAGTGCCCCATGGCATTTGGGACATGAACGATCTAACGGTGGATTTGCCGTATTCGTATCAGCCGCATCAGCTTCTGTATTCCTATCACTTAGGTTATCAGTTGCACGGTTTGAATTAAAACCATTATCGCTATAGCTGTCACTATCGAACTCGCTGCCGTTACCATCATTACCATGAGTTATTTCCCCTACGCCGCCAGCCTCAGTCATCGGCTTGGCAAAATCACAAGCTGGAAAGCGACTACAGCTAATAAAGCGTCCCTTTTTGCCCAGTTTTAATTGTAGCGGAGCACCACATTGCGGACACTGCTCAGCTAGCTGCTCCTGCACCACTACTTCTTGGCGACTAACCGTCCGATCAATCAGCTCCAGCTGCTGCTTAAAGGGCTGCCAAAATTGTTCTAACAGGGTTAAATATTTAGTTTTGCCCTTAGCCACCTGGTCCAATTTATCTTCTAGCCCGGCGGTAAAATCATAATCCACATAGGTAGTAAAATATTTTTCTAGAAAACCGGCGACCACCCGCCCTATATCGGTAGGATAAAACTGCCGATTATTATTTAATATTACATATTTTCTATTTAATAATGTCTCGATAATCATGGCATAAGTGGAAGGCCGTCCGATACCGTAAGCCTCTAAGGTTTTTACTAAACTAGCCTCGGTATAGGGTGGTGGTGGTTCGGTAAAATGCTGTTTAGGTAATAAAGCTAATAAACTTACTAGATCACCAACTCGTAGTGGCGGCAGCGTCGATTCATCCGGCGTTGATTGGATCTTAGCGCTGTTAGCGCCGTTTGGAGTTGACGTTAGAACCGATTTAGTGCTAGTTGCTTCCGTAGTGGCATCTAACCCGTTGATGCCATCTGCGTCACCTGGAACCTGTTCTTGTGCGTCGACACCTTCCTGATACAGCGCGAGAAATCCCGGCCGCGTTAACACCGAACCATGCGCCGTGAAGAGATGCTCGCCCTGCGTAGTCGCTAGTTCAACCGTAGTGACATTATACTGCGCCGCTAACATCTGAGAAGCCATGGTCCGTCGCCAAATCAGGCGATACAATTTTGCCTGTTCGGGTGGTAGCGTCGCGGCTAGCTGCTCAGGTAGCTGCGTCACATGGGTAGGTCGGATTGCTTCGTGCGCCTCTTGGGCGTTTTTACTTTTATTACGATACTGCTGCGGTTTACTAGGCACGTAACTAGCGCCATATAGCTGCTCGATCAGTTGCCGAATCTCCTCAATCGCCTCCGCCGCTAGCGTCACCGCATCAGTACGCATGTAGGTGATATAACCTGCCTCATATAATTTTTGCGCTACACTCATGGCCTGTTTAGCGCTCATATGTAATTTACGCGACGCCTCTTGCTGCAAAGTAGAAGTGGTGAAAGGTGCAGCCGGCTTACGTTCTCGTCGTTTTTTAGTCACCTTACTCACCCGTAATTCGCCCGCGGCATCCTGCTGCAGCTGCGCACAACACGCCGCTACCTGTTCCTTATTATTTAGCGTAAACTGCTCGAGTTTATGACCTTGATATTGCATCAATTTAGCGGTAAAACGCACGGTCGATGCGTCCAGCTTAGAGGCGCCCGCATCTAATGAAGCTGCTGGCGCTACGTACGCTACGGCCGCGGCGTCAGTCAGCCGCGGCCAAGCCACTTGTGCGCTGATATCCCAATATTCCTGAGGCTTAAAGGCTGCAATTTCATCCGCCCGATTAACAATTAAACGGAGCGCGGGACTCTGTACCCGCCCAGCAGACAGCCCGTAATGAATTTTTTTCCATAATAATGGCGACAGATGAAAACCGACTAGATAATCTAACGCCCGTCGCGCTAGTTGTGCTTGCACCAGATCCATAGCAATCTGCCGCGGATGCTTGATTGCCTCTAAAATAGCGGTTTTAGTAATCTCATGAAATACTACCCGCTGCACCTGCACCCCACCCAGTAGCTGCTGCTCTTTCATTAGTTCTAAGATATGCCAAGCGATCGCCTCCCCTTCACGATCCGGGTCGGTAGCTAGCAGCAACTGATCAGCTTGGGTTAATGCCTTAGCAATAGCGGCAATCTTACTTTTACTGCGCTCAGTCGAAGCATAAGTCATCCGAAACTGATGCTCAGGATCTACGCTACCTTTCTTAGCCAGCAGATCCCGCACATGTCCATAGGAAGCCACTACATTATAGCCACTACCTAAATATTTTTTAATTGTGTTCGCCTTCGCTGGTGATTCCACCACTAACAAACGCAGCTTACCCCTAGCCATAACCGCTCTTTCTTATCTATTTACAATCCAACTAGATTCCAAAAAATCAAAGCATTTCTAAGCTAATAGTTTTACCAGTTAAGGTCAGTAGGCGATTTAACGTGGCATGTTGCTCTTGCTGATTACCACGGCCCAAACTGCTGCAGATGACAATAAACGCCACCCAGCACAGATCATCAGTACCAACCGGAAACTGGTCCAGCGCCATCAGTTGAGTAATAATAATCTCCTGGGTAATCCAATCCAATACCCCCTCTTGACTAAGTTGAAACAGCGCCCCCCGTACCTCCTGGGATAATTTAAGTCGTTCATCGGAATTGTAACAACGTACCGCGCCGGGTCGATGGAAATCGGGACATTGGGCGCTACTAATCTGCTTAAAAAGTCCTATTAACTGCTGTTCCAGCAAATCTCCTAGCCAACTCATCGCTTTATCGATCAAATCCTTGGCAAAACCGGCGGCCGCTAGCTCCTGACAGATCTGTTCTTGAAATTGGTCGTCGATTTTACGTAGTTTGCTTGCGGGGCGGTTCACTAACTTAATAAAAATGTAGCTAACTACATCGCTAATTTTCTTCGGCTCACCCTGCCTGGTTCCAGCCAGTTCTATCAATTCTAAATCACTAAAACCTGATATCGGTTTAGGCTTACGCGTAGCCTTTTTAAATTTAATCGCTGATTTTTTGCCCTCCTTTACACTTGCTGCCTGTGGTTGCGCTTGACACGCCGGGCTGTTCGTCCTCCGCACTTTACCGGTTGTAGTCTGCTTAGCCATCTATTTCAGTCTCGTATAACCATCAATTAATTCTTCAATATAACCGTCATCTTGCAATAATATCAATAAGTTTTTAACTTCCAGAAGACTTAATTGCGTACGCTGCAACATCTCTTCCACGCTATTTACTACCC
>CAVFMC010000039.1:3654-8919 GCA_963623565.1 Bacteroidaceae bacterium
CTAACAACTTTTGCGCCTGAGATTCAAGAGCGCGCGTGCTTTTATTATTATCTTCATTACCATTTTTATTATTATTTTTATTATTATTGGTCTGATTTGAATTAGCCAAATTATTATTAACCGGCGGCCGCTTATACGGAGGTATACACCAATCACCTAGAACAGAATCACTGATACTGTCCTGATATGCCTGCAGGTTTTGCATTATGGCAGCGACTTCCTCCACCGTGCTGACTAGCGTCGCCCCCTGCTGCAGCAGGTGATGGCAACCAGCGCTGAGTGGATTATGAACCGCCCCCGGCACTGCCATCACCTCTCGTCCCTGCTCAGCCGCTAGTCGCGCGGTAATTAAACTGCCACTTCTTAGTTTCGCCTCAACAATCAGGGTGGCAAGACTTAGTCCGCTAATAATCCGGTTGCGATAAGGAAAGAGCCAGGCGCGCACCGGAAAGCGTAGCGGAAATTCACTCACCATTAGCGCCTGTTGCTGTAATTGCACCGGGGTAAACAACTGACGATGAGCACTAGGATAAATGTCTACTAAACCAGAGCCTAACACCGCAACGGTATAACCTGCAGCCGCCAGCGCCGCCCGATGGGCCAAATGATCAATGCCATGGGCAAAACCACTAGTAATAACTAACGGAAGCTCCATAGCGGAGAGCTGGGACAGCTGTAGCTGAACTAATTGTGTAACCCACTCGCGCACCACCCGTTGCCCGTAGCAGCTGGGCACGCGACTACCCACCACTGCCAATTGTGGGCAATGCAGCAGCCGCCAATTTCCCCGGCAAAAGAGCAGTAGCGGCGGGTCTTTTAGCTGACGCAGTAGCGGCGGATAAGCTGATTCATCTAGATTGATCAAACGATTTAGCGGATCCGCCAACCACTCTACCACCTCGGCGTAGATGGCACTACTGCTGGCATGCGTACTAGCACCAGTATTGGCGGACCACTGCCGCCAAGCCTTAATCTCCGTTGCAGTTAAATAACCTAGTGCCTGCAGTTCTGGTTCGGTTTTTAAAATTCCCTGCCCGGCTACCGGCTCAACTGCCCGAAAACATTGATTCAGCCGTATTCCTAATTGAAAAAAACGTTTGGGGAAGCGATACAAAAACCATAATAAATGCGCTGTCTTGTTATTCATCATCGTCTATGTTATATATCTATTGTTTTTATTTTACAGTTATTTTACGTGCTTACGCACTTATATGTTGAAAATTGTAATTACGATGCAGAACCATAATCAATAATTAACCCATTACCATTATGGCACTTTTAGAAATCATCCAATACCCTAATAAATTACTCAGGCGTAAAGCACGTTACATTATCGACGTGAATCTACCCAAAATCCAGCAAGATATCGCTAATATGCTGGAAACAGTATGGCATTATCGCCAGAATTGCGCCGCGCTAGCTGCTACCCAACTGGCTATCGAGCAGCCTTATAATATTATCGTGATTAATCCGGTGGCAGAGTATCCACAACTATTTAGTGAACAACCGCTAGCCCTACTCAATCCGAAACTAATTAAATCAGCGGAGACCGAGCTCGCAACAGAAGGTTGTATGTCAATCGCCCCAGATTGCGTCACTGCTAAAGTACGGCGGGCCCGCGAGGTCACAGTCACCGCGCTGGATCACCAGGGACAGCCGCTACAGTTTACCGCCAAAGGCTTTCTGGCCCGCTGTCTGCAGCATGAATGTGATCATCTAGTTGGTAAATTGTATATTGATTATCTCTCAGCTAAAGAATTTAAAGCGGTAGAGCGTGCAATTATTAACCAAACCAATAAACTAAACTAATAAATAAACGCTAAAGCTGGCGTATACTGTTTTATTACCATGATGTACGCGTTTATATGAAATGGGCCATTAGCAAGCTGTTACGCTCGATTTCCACCTTTTCGTTAGTTACCCTCTTATCGCGGGTTACTGGTCTGGCGCGGGAACTTAGTTTAGCCTATTTTTTTGGTGCCTCAGTCGAATTAGATCTCTTCTGGATCGCTTTTCGGATCCCTAATTTTCTTCGGCGGCTGTCTGCCGAAGGGGCTTTTTCGCAAGCGGTAATTCCGGTGCTTAGTGAATATCGCGCGCAATTAGGCGACTATGCACAGACTGGCACGTCCCAGGCTAAGTTGCAGCTGCAACAGTTTATCAACCAGTTAATCAGCTGGATGACAATTATCTTGATCTTAGTAACCATGGCAGCCCAGCTAGGGGCGCCCAGTTTAGTCTGGATTTTTGCCCCTGGTGTTGCCGGGGATAGCGCCAAATTACACTTAACCGCTACACTGCTACGAATCATGTTCCCAGCGTTGGTTTTTATTTCACTAGCCGCTTTTAGTGGTAGTATTCTGAATAGCTATCAGCATTTTGGAATTCCAGCTTTTGCCCAAAATTGGTGTAATATTACTCTAGTTTTGATCGTCTGGCTGCTGGCGCCCCAGAGCAGTTCGCCGGTGCAGCTGCTAGCTTGGGGGGTCCTGGGCGCCAGCGTACTTCAATGGCTTTTCCAGCTACCTAGTCTGCAGCAGATTCGGCTGGTGCCTCGTTTTGTGCCCCCTCGTTTAGACCCGGGCGTCCGGCGGGTGGGTAAGCTAATGATCCCAGCGCTCTTTGGAGTATCAGTGGCGCAGCTTAATCTCTTAATCGATACTTTTCTACTTTCCTTTCTACCAGCGGGTAGTGTTAGCTGGATGAATTATGCCGACCGCATCACCTCGCTACCCTTGGGAGTGGTAGGTGTGGCTATCGCCGTGGTGATTTTACCTAAATTATCTCAGAAGCATTATCAACACCAACATGATCAACTAGTAGCCATTATCCACTGGGCACTGCGCTTAATGTTACTAATCGCCCTACCCTGCGTAGTGGTTTTACTGCTCTTGGCGGAGCCGATCATTTCCACTCTCTTTCAACGTGGCGCTTTTCACTGGTCAGATGTTACCATGACCGCTAAGGCGCTGCGCTATTTAGCTTTAGGCATTCCCGCCTTCATGGGGGTGAAAATTTTAGCTGCCTGTTTTTACGCTAAACAGGATCTGCGACGTCCGGTACAGATTGCGGCGTGCGCGCTAACAGCTAACGCGCTGCTAGCTACGCTCCTCAGTCGTTACCTGCAGCATGCTGGTATGGCCCTAGCGATTACGCTAAGTTCTTATCTGAATGCTGGTTTATTATATTATAAACTACAACCCGATTTAGCGACGCCAAATACTGCGGTTAGTGGCAATTACGTCCATGCCGCGGCTAATAACCTACTCACACAACGCTACTGGTTTAAATTAAGTTACGGATTGTTGGTCATGGGTTTGGTGACGGTATTGGCTAATTTATCTCTGGCAGGAGCTAGCTCTGGTGCTGTGCTAGATCAACATTGGCAACTCCTTAGTAGCAGCCGTCGCCTCCTCCACTTAGTCATCTTACTTAGTTTAGCGCTCAGCAGTTATCTAGGCACGCTACTCTTAGTGCGCATGCCATTTAAACAGATCTTGCAGGTGAATTATGAATAATTATCGATTACATAGCATCAACATTCTAATTAAACTAGCTTTAATGAGTATAGTTTTAACCGGTTGTGGCTATCGCGGTGAATTATACTTACCCGATCACAATAATCCGCCAATAGCCACAACCACTGCCGCGGCCGCTACCACAACGCCACCACCATCGTCGTTTGCCGATGCGCAAGCTGATCTAACTACTGTAAGTATTCTATAAATCTTCATTCTATAAGATAGGTACATACCCAACGCCGAAGAAACGGTCTGGGCATCTCTTCTATTTAGCATCCGAAAATCTTAATGATGCATGCAGAATGTACTGTCGCTGTCCTCTGACCAACCTTCTTCCTCCTCTAACTGGTCAGTTGCCACTAAAGTACTACGCTCTACCGCTGTCCGCTCTGATTGATCACCTAGAAAAATGCTATTAAAATCAAAACTAACGCTGGTATTATCCCTTTCTGTAAAGCTGGTGTATTCTGCTAACGCTGCTTCTATAGCTGTTCGCTCACACCATCGCCACTCATTGATTTCAACACCCAGAAAACCAAACCATCCATTGCCTATCTTACACTTTTCCCTACTACCTAGTTTTGCTAGCAGCAAGCTACTCTTTTCATTGTATGGGCTATCCGAACCAGCCAAAAGAAAAGTTAGTAAGCTATGCTGATGCTTGGTACATAAACTAGCACTTTTACTCAGCAACTCGGCCAGCAACCACTGTTGATCTGCATTTAAAACGGTTGTTGTTAGCAAGTAACAGATCTGAGCCAGCAAAAAATTGCGGCTTTTTGATATCTCTTTTTGTAATTGTTGAATTAGAGTTACATTCTGTACCATGTCAATATTACTCGCAATATTGAAAAATGCGCAAACCAGAGCAAAATTTTGGCGATCAATCGCATCAATCGTTTTAATTAATTCAAAACATTGCTCATACCAATATGTAAGGCAACAAGCGTACAAGACAGTAACCTTATGATCATTAATAAACGTACACTTATCGTCCATTGCTACCGATAAACATCCCAAAAAGATGCTCTGTCTAGTCGCTTCATCCGCTGCCTCCGGCGGTAAATTTCGCAACAGTGCATAATTATCCGTCGCTAACAACGATCGCATCTCATCTCCTGTAGTTAACTGCTGAATTAAATGGATACAAACTGCGCGCGGCATCTTCTTATTGGCTACTAAATTTTTTACTGTCTCTCTTAAAAAAGACTCCAACTGCTGCTGCGACTTTGTACGCAATTCAGCTTGTAATGCCACTAAATCAAAAGTAACGTCAAAACTACCTACTGTAGCCCAGGTCTTGAGTAGCGCACATACCACATTATCCCTATCTGGGTGCCCATCAGGCAGCGACTGTTGATGGGCACATACAGCTTCAACTAATTGATTAACAAAATGCAGATGCATACAGGTAGCATGATGGCAAGCGAAATAGGGCTCTGCAAAGCTACATATATCATGCGCATGAACCTGCAGGACAGCCTGTATAATGATACTTGCATCGGCGAACAAGTCCATACTCTGCGAGAGCGTAGCGTCAATAATCTGCCGCATTAGATCTGCGGACTGCGCTCTTACAAGTTGCATATCGTTATCATTACCTTGCTGAACTAGATTAGGCCGATCGTCAGCGTTAGAATGGGCTTCAGCAGTAGAATAGGTTCTAACGACCAAGTGCTTTTGTTCATCACGCCAGAAAAAATGCGGACCTAATCGTTGATTACGCTGTAAATACAGCTGAACT
>CAVFMC010000040.1:0-8726 GCA_963623565.1 Bacteroidaceae bacterium
GTATTGGGGATAACGGGAGTAAATAAATAATGCTAACCAAATGGTTTTATAAGATTTTTGGTACTAAAAATGATCGCATCGTTAAACGGCTAGCTAAGCAGGTACAGCAGATTAATGCACTGGAGTCAGCCATGCAGCAGTGTAGCGATCAACAGCTGCGGGAAAAGACTGCCGAGTTAAAGCAGCGTTACCAGCAGGGGGCGACGCTGGATCAACTACTGCCGGAAGCGTTTGCGTTGGTGCGCGAAGCCAGCCGGCGAACCATTGGGCTACGGCATTTTGATGTGCAGCTAATTGGGGGGATGGTGCTACATAGTGGCAAGATCGCCGAGATGCGCACGGGGGAAGGCAAGACTTTAGTGGCTACTTTGGCCGCTTATCTAAACGCGCTGTCGGGTGAGGCGGTACATATTATTACAGTTAATGAGTATTTAGCGCGGTTGGGAGCAGAGTGGATGGGGCCGATCTATCGTTTTCTGGGGCTGACTGTGGGAGTGATTGTAGCTAATCAACCGCAGGAGCAGAAGCGGCAAGCCTACCAGGCGGATATTGTCTATGGTACGAACAACGAATTTGGTTTTGACTATCTACGGGATAATATGGTTTTTCGCCTGGAGGATAAAGTTCAGCGGGGACTAGCGTTTGCTATCGTGGATGAGGTGGACTCTATTTTGATTGATGAGGCGCGTACACCACTGATTATCTCCGGAATGAGCGATGAGAGCTCCGAGATTTATGTGGTCGTTAACGATTTTATTCCCCAGCTGCAGCGACAGCGACTAGAGACCCCAGATAACCCTATTAAGGAGGAGGAGATTGGCGATTATACGGTGGATGAGAAGGATCGGCAGGCCTACTTTACCGAACGGGGTTATCAAAGAGTGGAACAGATGGCGATCGCGGCAGGGATTTTATCGCCAGAGGGCAACCTGTACGACAGCCAAAATATTCGGTTGATGCATTACCTAATGGCGGCGTTGCGGGCGCATACTCTGTTTCAGCGTAATGTGGATTATATCGTGCGGGGTGGCGAGGTGATTATCGTTGATGAGCATACCGGGCGCACTATGGAGGGGCGGCGTTGGTCGGATGGGCTGCATCAAGCGGTAGAGGCTAAAGAGCGGGTGCCGATTAATCGCGAAAATCAGACTTTGGCTTCTATCACCTTTCAAAATTATTTTCGTTTGTATAACAAACTGTCTGGGATGACCGGCACCGCGGATACTGAAGCTTATGAATTTAATCAGATTTATAATCTCGAGGTGGTGGTAATTCCTACTAATAAGCCGATGATTCGGGTTGATCTGCCGGATCAGATTTATTTAAGTAAAGAGGCTAAATTTAAAGCAGTGATTCGGGATATTAAGCAACGGCATCAGCTGGGGCAACCGGTGCTAGTTGGGACCGCTTCGATTGAAAATTCTGAACTGCTGTCGGAGTTATTAAAGAAAGAAAAAATCGAACATGAGGTACTAAACGCTAAGCAACATGCGCGGGAAGCCAAGATTATCGCTAACGCTGGTCGTCCCGGAGCGATTACTATCGCTACTAATATGGCGGGGCGGGGTACCGATATTTTGCTGGGGGGTGATCTTAACGCTGAGCTGCGACAGCTACAGCAACAGGTACAGGAGGCGCGGGCGGCGGCGCAGCAGCTGGCAGAGAGTTTGGCTGATCATCAGGAGAATGAGACAGTGTGTGGTACTGCAAGCGGTGGAGAACCATTGCCAGAGGCGATGCAGCAGGGACTTGATCCACAATTAGTGGCTCTAGCCCAGCAGGCGCAAGAGTATACGGATTCCTGGCTAGCTGAGCGGCGGCAACAGCTAATCTGCGCATGGCAGCAGCGTCACGATCAGGTAGTGGCGTTGGGAGGATTGCACGTGATCGGCTCCGAGCGGCATGAGTCGCGCCGCATCGATAATCAGCTGCGAGGGCGCGCGGGTCGGCAAGGGGATCCCGGTTCGTCCCGCTTTTATTTAGCGCTAGATGATCATCTGCTGCGAATTTTTGCCTATGATAAAATGCACGCTTTAATGAGCCGGATTGGCATGCGAGAAGATGAAGCGATCGAACATCGACTAGTCAACAAAGCTATTGAAAATGCGCAACGCAAAGTGGAGGGGCATAATTTTGATATTCGTAAAAATCTTCTGGAGTATGATGATATCGCCAACGAACAGCGTAAGGTGATCTATCAGCAGCGGGATGAGCTGATGGCAACCAAAGAGATGACCGTGGTGGTAGAACGGATTCGGCAGGATGTGACCGATGGGCTGCTAGATTATCTATTTACGGTGTATGATGAACGGGCTAGCGAGGAGGCGACAGAACTCAATAAAGCGATGGCTATGGGTGGGCCTGATGACAGCAGTAATCTAGATCAGTTTAAGCGTGCAGCGGTAGAAATTTTTCAGCAACATCTGGCGGTGGAACTACCTAGCCAGAGTTTGACCAGCTGGACCAGCGACGATTTAATGCAGCGCGAACAGCTGCGTCAGAAAGTGCACCAGCTGTTAATTACGCTATTGCAGGCTAAATGGGGCGAACTGCCAGCCCAGCTGGTTGCCGACGTGGAACGGGGGGTACTGCTGCAGACGCTAGATGAACTATGGAAAGAACATCTTGCCGCTATGGATTATCTGCGGGAGGGAATTCATCTGCGGGGTTACGCCCAGCAAAATCCAGTGCAGGAGTATAAACGGGAGTCCTTTAATATGTTTGAGCGCTTGTTAAATGGCGTCAAAGAACTAGCTTTGCGGCGCATCTATAGTTTGCAGATTACTAATAAAGAAGAGCTCAATGAACTGGAGACGCCAGCTAATCCACTGACTGGATTGCTGCTGAATCGGGAGACGGAAGTGGAAGATGCAGTGTCGCCGGAATCAGCTAAGAGCGTGCTAGCGGAGCAATTTAAGCATATAGGGCGTAATAGCCCCTGTCCTTGCGGCTCAGGGAAGAAATTTAAATATTGTCATGGTTCGGTCAAATAGAAAAAATGTCGTAAAGTACATAATTAAGATAGTAAGAGATAGGCGCGTCTATGAATGAAGTTGAGATGATTGATCTGCAATCGCAAACCTCGCGTAAGGCTTGTGTTGAGGAACTAAGTGACACTGTTGAGCGGCTACTGAATTGGCCGGATGATGAATTGCCTAAACCGTTAAAGGGGATGATTAAGGCGGAATTTACTGATCTAGCCTTGGATAATTTTAAATGTGGGCTGTCTGATGCGGTTTGGAGAGAGGATCTGCCACGTTGGTCGCGATGGCTCAACTATGGCAAACAAATAACTAGGATTCTGCAGCAGTGTAAAGAGCAAACCATACCGAAGCAGCAACTCGATGATAAGTTTAAGGAGATGACTCGCGGTTCAAGCTTAGGCAAAGAAGAAGCAAACATCTTAAAGCGATCGTTGGAAGAAAGCCTAGCGACCGGCCTTTTCAAGAACCGATTGATTTTTGCTTGGCTCTATTTACAGCATCAAGCGGCACAGGCTTCCCTGCTGGACGCTACCCCAGAAAATCTGCAAGTTGCAGACGCCATAGAAATATTAAGTTACAGTGCTACTGATGCTGATGAAGATGTGGCATTACAATGGATCGTAGATAATGCTACAAAACTGCAACAACGGATGCAGCATACGACTTTTGTTACCGCGGGGGCCAAAATTAGCTTAGATTTGCTGCGTTGGATCCTCCAAGCACGAGAGCTGCCAGCGTCGCTGCATGCAGAAGTGCTACAGGCAGGTTTGCAGTTGGCGCAGCAGCGGACACGCTTGGCAGAATTAGATTCTATTATTACCAATTCGGCAGCTATGCAATCGATTCAACGATTACAAGAGGAGATTAATCAGCTACTCGAGCGGCGTAAAAGGGAAGGGACCGGCGCGATAGATAACGAACTTTTTTCTAAGAAGGTTAAGTGCATGGTTACAACGATCAACCGGTTAGTGAATAAGCTGCAGCAGATTAATTATCCGTCCCAAGAAATAGACGATAGGCCGGAGTGGTTATCGTCCTCTGATCAGTTACGTGCCTCGATTTCGGTACAGGTTGCCATCTTAAATCAACAACAGCGCAAACAACTTTTTGCGCAAGCGAAGACGCTGGCGTTAGATAAGCAGGGGGGCGCTGGAATTGCGGCTAGCGCAATCGGCCGGGAGAACAATAATAGCATTGATGAGCAAACAGCCTACCAACAGTGTATTAGCGCACCGCTGTTAACTGCCCAGATGGCTATGCTAAAAAGGGCATTGGCACAGCATGCAGGCCAGCAGCAAAATATCACCTTGTTGATCGATGCGGATAGTGCAGATGCTGCTGCGATCAAAGCCGGGGCACTACAGTTAGCGACTGATTATAAAAGCCCGCAGGGTAGTCGTATCCAGATTATAACCACAGAGGAGTTCATAAAGGCGGTGTCCAATTGCCAAGAACAACAAGTACCAGCAGAGGCAGTCATTCTGTTGACCGCTTTACCACCTAAACAGCTGGCTGCCTTTACTCAGTACTGCGTAACCAGCACGCAGTCATCGCAGATAGAGTGGCTACTGAAGGAGGATGATCCTAATATTCCGACTCGAGTGCAAGAGCAGCTGGAGAGCGTAAGAACAAATACGGACACTGACGAAGTGGCGCTAGATTTTGATTCGACTAAATGGGGGCTGTATGACCACTCACACCGAAGATCGCTGCTTGGCGTAGCTAAGCAGCTAGAACAGATGCTACCACCTACCAAGGATCATGTTGTTACAGAGTATGCCGCTAAAAGGCAGCGCTGGTTGTCTACCTCAAAACAGCGAAAACAGAATCAATATTACTTAGAATATTACACGGCTGATGATGATTTTACGTATTTAGATATCAATAGGCAGCAGTGGCTAGTAGCTCAAAGTTGCAACCAAGTGTTGAATTATTGTCGTAGTCCGGAGCGCACCGCTGAGGATTTGCAAATCTTGCAAGAAATTAAGGAAGGGTTTATCGAGGATGATGATGATGATGAACTGATGGGACTGGACTCTGAGTATCGACCGAATGATGACAGAACGGTAATGATACTTGCCAAATGTCGAACCTTAAACGCTAACTCCTCTTTCCGAGCGGCATTATTACTGCTTAATAAGGCGTTGATTACAGAAGTCTTTTCCGAAAATCCGCTGGTCGCTTTTTTACAGCGCAAGCGGTGGTTAGGATTTGCACCCACGAGACTGTTTACTAGTACCGATGTGGCCAGGCTGTTTAATTCGGAGCATCTTAGGGTAACAGCGGAACAGAAAGGGCAACAGTTTGTAGAGAGCCAACAACCTTTTAATTCGTCCGTCACTTTGAATCGATAGACGGTTGATTATCTATACCAACTTTGATAAGTTAACAGCTATCTATTGGGTTACGATGGCTAGTGAAATAGTAGAATAGGTCAATATTATTTAAGCAGTAGGTATATAGGTATAAAATATAGCAGAACAACGTAATTATCAGAATAATATATTGGTATTGGGGAGGGGCTTGCAATAACATGAATAGCGTTAGCAGTGGTGTTAGTGGCATGGAACGACCGGTAGTGTTGAGCGGTATCCAGCCTTCTGGCGTGCCAACCTTAGGTAATCTCTTAGGTTCCCTGAAGTATTGGAGCGATTTTCAACGCCGTTTTCGCTGTTTTTTTATGCTGGCGGACATGCATACCATTACGGTACGGCAGGATCCTAAGGCTTATCGGCAGGCTTGTTACGATTTACTAGCCCTATTTTTAGCTAGTGGGGTTGACCCGCAGGCTAGTAACGTCTTTTTGCAATCCCAGGTGGTTGAACATACCCAGTTAGCTTGGTTACTGACCTGTCATACCTATATGGGCGAGTTGCAGCGGATGACCCAGTATAAAGACAAAAAGCAAAAGCATCAGGATAATATCAACGCTGGGTTATTTACTTATCCGGTGCTGATGGCGGCGGATATTTTACTTTATCAAGCGCAGTTAGTACCGGTGGGGGCGGATCAGAAGCAACATCTAGAGATTACCCGCGATTTAGCTGAGCGATTTAATAGTTGTTATTGCACAAATGGACAGCCGGTCTTTACGGTGCCGGAGGGTTTTATTCCGGATGCCGGGGGGCGAATTATGTCCCTGCAGAATCCCACCGCTAAAATGTCTAAATCGGATAGTAATATGGATGGGACCATTCTGTTTTCGGATACTCCTGAGCAGATTAGCAGTAAGATTAAACGGGCGGTGACCGATGCGGAGTGTTCAGTTCGTTTTGATCCGGTTAATAAACCTGGGATCAGCAATCTATTGACCATTTTAGCAGCGGTGGATAACGAGAGCGCCGATGACGGTAGCGGTGCAAATCGTGACGGTGATAGTAGCAGCGGCAGCGATAGCGTTAGTGATAAGATCGCTTGGTTACAGACGCAATGCCAGGGGATGAATTACGGCCAATTTAAAAGTTTAGTGGCCGAGAAAGTGGTAGCCTTTATGCGTCCGATGCAGGAGAAATTCGCTCAGTTGCATCAGAATTATGCGTTGTTAGATCAGATTTTAGCACAGGGCAGGGTGCAAGCTCAGAGTTGTGCACGAATCACCTTGCAACGTGCTTTCGAGGCGATGGGCTTTATCCTGCCCAATAGCTAATAGATGGCTAATAAAGAGTGCAAGTGCATGGTTATGATTGATAATTTAAATATTTAGTTATGGGTGTCAGATGCACTTAAAACTCAATTATTTTGGTACCGATGGGGTACGGGGCCGGGTCGGCTCGACTAAAATGGACCCAGAGTTCATTTTGAAACTGGGTTGGGCCGCCGGGACCGTACTGAAGCGTTATTTTACCGCGCCGGTGGTGATGATCGGTAAGGATACGCGCATTTCCGGTTATCTCTTTGAATCGGTGCTGGAAGCGGGGTTAACGGCTGCGGGAGTGAATGTGTTGATGTTAGGACCCATTTCTACCCCGGCGGTCTCCTATTTAACAAAAGTTTTTCGGGCGCAAGCCGGGGCAGTGATCAGCGCTTCGCATAATCCTTATCATGATAATGGGATTAAATTTTTTACCCAGCAGGGCAGTAAATTTCCGGATGCTTGGGAAGCCGAGATCGAGGAACTACTGGTCCGCAAGATGACTATTAAAGATACTCAGATAGGGAAAGTTAAGCGAGTTGAGGACGCCAGCGGACGCTATATTGAGTATTGCAAGGGCGCGGTTTTTAATTACAATACTACTCTACAGCTGAAAATAGCGCTAGATTGTGCCAATGGGGCGGCCTATAAAGTGGCGCCAGCAGTTTTTCGAGAGCTGGGGGCACAGGTTATTACTATTGCTGATCGGCCAGATGGCGTCAATATTAATCAGGATTGTGGTTCTACCCATCCTGAACAGCTAGCCCAAACCGTATTGTCCAGTGGATCAGATCTAGGAATTGCGTTAGATGGCGATGGCGATCGGGTGATTATGGTGGATCATACCGGTGAAGTATTGGATGGGGATGAACTACTTTATATTTTAGCCACTAATATTTGTCATAATCCTACTACGACCACTGCCGCCACTTCTGATACCATTTTGAACCAGTCGCCGCCTGCGGTACCGGGAGTAGTAGGAACCATTATGAGTAATTTAGGGTTAGAACTGAGTCTAAAGCAGCATGGCATCGCCTTTGCGCGCTCGACAGTGGGTGATCGCCACGTGGTGGAACTATTACATCAGACCGGTTGGTGGCTAGGGGGTGAAAATTCGGGACACCTGATTAATCTACAGATTAGTTCTACTGGCGATGGGATCGTTAGCGCACTGCAGATCTTAAAGGTTATGGAACAGACTGGACAAACACTGCATCAACTGAAAGCGTCGATGCGTAAATATCCGCAAGTGTTGCTGAATGTGGCTTGTGAGTTGCCCGAGCAAATTAGTCAGCAGTCAGAGCTACAGGAGCAGTTGCAGCAGTATGCGCAAAGGTTGCAACAACATGGTAGTCGTTTAGTGGTGCGCCCATCAGGTACCGAACCTTTAATCCGGATTATGCTAGAAGGACGGGATTACAAGCTATTGCAACAGCAGGCTGAGCAGATTGCGACCACCATTCAAGCAGCGATTGCGCAGCGGGAACAAAATCATCAGTCTTAAAAGTTGCACCATGAGTAATCAGCGTCACTTGCCTACGCATGCCCCAGAGTCCGCATCCCGGCCACCATCGCTAGTAGGTACGCTAGCGCTTCAAGATTGGCAGGTGATGCTACATTTAGGCGTTAGCGCAGCGGAGCGGGCGCAACCGCAATCGGTAGCTATCGATTTGCAGATTCAATTTACTTCGCTACCGCCCGCTTGCCAGAGTGATCGGTTAGAAGAGACGATCTGTTATGATCAGCTGCTACGCAGTCTAAAAATACGACTAGAGATGCAACAGTACCACCTGCTAGAGTATTTAGCTTATCAGCTCTACCGCTGGGTGCAGGAGCTACTGCCTGCCACCGCTCAGCTTAGTTATCTAAAAGTGACCAAACTAACGCCTCCCATTGCAGGGCTAGGCGCTAGTAGTTTTGTGCTCCACTACAATTCTTGATTTTACCCTGTTTTAAAGTTATCCTTCTACAAGGATACGCGCTGTAAGATTGGATGATTGTAGCTGAGCCATTATTTACAACGGTGCTATTAATTTTCTTTGGAGGATAGATATATCCGAAATTACCGGCCTCAATGTATAGGACCTACGATCCCTGTTTAGCGGTTTACG